>JALYQB010000217.1 GCA_030856045.1 Actinomycetota bacterium | reverse complement strand
GAGCCGCAGGTCCCCGTCGAGCTCACCGTGCGCCTGCCGGTCCGAGAGCCGCGCGAGACGGGTGAAGCGCCGCTCGAAGCCGCCGCGGGATAGGCCGTGCAGCGTGTACGCCCGGTGCAGCTCCCGCGCGCCGTCGTCGATTCCCCACCGTGCGCTGAACCCCAGCGCGGCCCGCGCCGCGGAGAAGTCGACGCGGTAGGAGCGTGGGTCCGGGCCGTTCTCCCCCGTGATCACGAGCCGGGACCCGGCCACCGTGGCCGCCACCGTGTCGGCGATCTGCGCCACGGTCACGTTGTTCGCCTCGCTGCCGACGTTGAACGCCTTCGAGCACACGGCCTCCCGCGGTGCGGTGAGCGCGGCGAGGAACGCGTCCGCGATGTCCCGCGCGTGGACCAGCGGGCGCCACGGCGTGCCGTCCGAGAGCACCCGCACCTCGCCCGAGAGGACGGCGTGGCCCACCAGGTTGTTCAGCACGATGTCCGCGCGCAGCCGCGGTGAGAACCCGAACGCCGTCGCGTTGCGCAGCGAGACCGGGCAGAAGTCGCCGTCAGCGAGCGCGAAGATCTGGTCCTCGACCCGGACCTTCGACTCCGCGTACGGCGTGACGGGCCGCAGCGGCGCGTCCTCGCCGACCAGGTCGCCACCGCCCGCGGCGCCGTAGACCGAGCAGGTGGAGGCGTAGAGGAACCGGCGGACGCCGGCGTCGCGGGCGAGGACCGCGAGCCGGGTCGCGGCGTGCTGGTTGATGTCGTAGGTGATCTGCGGAGCCAACGAGCCGAGCGGGTCGTTGGACAAGGCGGCGAGGTGCACCACCGCGTCGACGCCCGCGACGTGCGCCTCCGTCACGTCTCGCAGGTCCACGGTGGTCCCCGGCGGGTCGGCGGGCGCCGGCCCGAGCACGCAGTCGGCGAACAGCCCGGAGTCCAGGCCGACGACGTCGTGCCCGGCAGCGGTGAGCACCGGCGCCATCACGGTGCCGAGGTAGCCCTGGTGCCCTGTCAACAGGATCCGCATCCGTCATCCCCTTCCGGGTCCCAGGACGAGCTTGCCGACGTGGAACGCCTCGGCGTAGCGCTGTTGGCACTGGACCCCACGCACCCGCGCGAGGCCGTAGAACGCCTCGACGTCGAACCAGCTGCGCTGCCGCTGCGAGGGGTAGTGCTCGAACAACAGCGCGACCTTCTCAGCGAGCACCTCGGCGTCCAGCGGCAGGTAGGCCTGCGGCTGGGTGAGGTCGCCGTCCCACTTGAGGATCTCGTAGCCCAGGACGAGGTGGTCGCGGAACGCGGTGGGCACGAGCCGGGAGAGCTCGCGATGGTCCTGGTGCGCGTCGTGCGGCGATGGGGCGAGCACGAGGTCGGGGTCGAACGTCGCGCGCAGCTCCTCCACCGCGTCCTTCGCGCGCTCCCAGTGCGCGGGCACCCGACCGTCGGGAAGGTCGAGGATGGTCAGCGACAGCTCGGCCTTGGGGCACAGCGCGGCGAGTGCCATGCGCTCCTCGGCCTCGCGGTGCGTCCCGCCGCCGGCCAGGACCAGCGCGCTGACCTGCAGGCCGCGGTGGGCGCGGCACAGCGTGAGGAGCGAACCGCCCGCCCCGATGGCGATGTCGTCGCAGTGCGCACCCAGCACCGTGACGTGCTCCACCCGCTCGGGCAGCAGTGCGCGCATCACCGGGGCACGCCCGCGGACTCCCAGAGCATCCACGGCCGGCGCCCGCACTCATAGGCGGTCTCCAGCGCCACCCGCTCCTTCACGGTGTCGGCCGGCTGCCAATAGCCGCGGTACGGGTAGGCCAGCATCCGCCCGCGCTTGGCGAGTTCGGTGCACGCGTCGCCGACGAGGTCGCCGTTCTCGGGAAGGTGGTCGAACACCTCCTGGCGCAGCACGAAGTAGCCGCCATTCTCCCACAACGGCATCGTGTTCACCGCGACGATGCCGTCGACGCGGGAGGCCTCGCCGAGCTGCACGCAGTGGAACGCCGACTGCGGCGGGACCGCGAGCAACGACGCCGCCGCGTCCGAGGCGGCGAAGCGGGCGACCATGTCGTCCAGCGGCGCGTCGGTGAGCACGTCGGCGTAGTTCGCGAGGAACATCTCGTCGTCGGCGACCAGGTGCCGCACCCGGCGCAGACGCTCGCCGATCGGGGAGTCGACGCCAGTGTGGACGAACCGGATGGTCCAGTCGCTGATGTCCGAGGTCAGCATCTCCACCTCGCCGCGACGCAGCACGAAGTCGTTCGACGCGGTCTCGGAGTAGGTGAGGAAGAAATCCTTGATGTGGTGCGCGCCGTACCCGAGGCACAGCACGAAGTCGGTGTGGCCGAAATGCGCGTAGTAGCGCATAACGTGCCAGAGCAGGGGCCGCGGGCCGACCCGGGCCATCGGTTTCGGAACGTCGCTGACCCCGTCCCTCATCCGCATGCCGTAGCCACCGCAGAACAGCACAACCTTCACGGGGACACCACCTCCAGGGTCGGGATCGCGAGGACGAGCCTGCCGCCCCAGTCGCGGACGTAGGACAGTTCCGCCGTGAGCTCGTCACGCAGGTTCCAGGGCAGCAGCAGCACGAAGTCGGGGCGGTCGGCGGTGATCCGCTCCGGAGGGTGAACGGGGATCCGGGTGCCAGGGGTGAACCGGCCGTGCTTGTACGGGTTGCGGTCCACTGTGTACGCCAGCAGATCGGTGCGGATCCCGCAGTGGTTGAGCAGCGTGTTGCCCTTGCCGGGGGCGCCGTAGCCGACGACGGTCTCGCCCCGCGCCGCGGCGTCGAGGAGGAACCGCAGCAGGGCAGCGCGCACCTTGGCGACCGCGGGCGCGAAGCCGTCGTGGCCGCCCGCAGTCGTGAGCCCGGCCGCCTCCTCGCGGGCGAGTACCGCGGCGACGGCGGCGGTGGGCGCCCCGGCGACCTCGACCGGCCGCGCCCAGAGGCGGATCGACCCGCCGTGGGTTTCCAGCAGCTCCACGTCGACGAGCGCCAGCCCGCCCGACGCCAGCGCCCTCGTCGCGGTGCCGACCGTGTAGTACTGGAAGTGCTCGTGGTAGATCGTGTCGAACTGGGTCCGCTCGATGAGCGTGAGCAGGTGCTGCACCTCGATCGAGACCCAGCCGTCGTCCGCGACGAGCGCCCGTAGGCCGCGGGTGAACCCGACGACGTCGGGCACGTGCGCGTAGACGTTGTTGGCGACCACGAGGTCCGCGGGGCCGTGCTCGTCGCGCACCTGCTGCCCGATGGCCGTGGTCAGGAACGCCGTGTGCGTGGGGACCCCGCGTGCGCGGGCCTGTCCCCCGACGTTGACCGACGGCTCGACGCCGAGGCACGGGATGCCGCGTGCGACGACGTGCTGCAGGAGATACCCGTCGTTGCTGGCGACCTCGACGAGGAACGACTCCGGTCCCAAGCCCAGCCGGCGCACGGTGGCGTCGACGAAACGCTCGGCGTGCGCCACCCAAGAACGGGAGAACGACGACGAGTACGCGTAATCGGTGAACGTGTCCTCGGGCGTGATGAGCGGCGGAAGCTGCGCGAGCAGGCAGCTGGTGCAGACGCGCAGGTGCAGCGGATAGGTGAGTTCGGGCTCCTCCAGTTGCGCCGGCGTGAGGAAGCGCTCGCACGGCGGTGTCGCGCCGAGGTCGAGCACCGTCCGCAGCTCCCGCGATCCGCAGAGCCGGCAAGCCGTGCTGGGCGCCGGCGCCTCCGTGCCGGCCGGGCGTCTCCCGACGAGGACCGTCATCGCCCACACACCCCTTCGTGGCGGTGACCGCTCGAGGGCTAGCGCAGCTCTCGTCCCGACGGCCGCCGCACCCCGTGGTGCGGCGCGACCCCGGCTCGGTCGCATTCGCTCCCTACATCGGACGCCACTACCAGGCCGTTACCGGTACGACACCGGGTAGCCGCCCGTTGCCGAGAAATTCCGGACGAGCAGGTCGTGTTGTAGCGGGGCGAGCTGCGTCGTGGGCCGTGACGACTGCCGGTGAGAGCGCTTCCAGGGCTGGTCGGGTGAAGTTCCGGGTATGCCCCGATGCCCGCAGTGGTCATCGACAGCAGTGTCGATGACCATGGCGGGCGGTCTGCCGCGGCCCCACGCCCCGGAACCGGTGGGCACGGCAGGAGTCAAGTAACCGACGAGGCTCCGGGGTGGACGGCTGCTCCCGCACGGTCGACCGACGTGCGGTCGAACTCACTCCTGGCGAACGACGGCGGTGCGCAACAGCGGCTTGTGCTCCAGATGCGACAGACCGCTCCAAGCGAGGTTCACTAGGTGCGCGGCGACCTCGTCCTTGCCGGGGCTGCGGACGTCGAGCCACCACTGGCCGGTGAGCGCGACCATCCCGACCAGGGCCTGGCTGAACAGCCCCGCGAGGGCGGTGTCGTAGCCCCGCGCGGCGAACTCCCGGCCGAGGATGTGCTCCACCCGCCGCGCGATGTCGTTGAGCAGGCTCGAGAACGTGCCGCCCTTGCTGGCCACCGGGGAGTCCCGCACGAGGATGCGGAACCCGTCGGTGGAGTCCTGGATGTAGTCGAGCAGCGCGAGCGCGGCCCGCTCGAGCAGCTCCCGCGGGTGCTCCGCGCCGGCGAGGGCCGAGGTCATGTGCT
>JALYQB010000209.1 GCA_030856045.1 Actinomycetota bacterium | reverse complement strand
CTCGTCATCGCCCGGCTCGGTGAGGTGCTGGGCCGCACGGTCGATTTCACCACCGTCATGCCGCTGGTCACCCGGACCATCGCGCAGTCACTTCAGGTCCCCTACGTCGCCGTCGAGCTCCAGGAGCACGATGGCCCGGTGTTGGTGGCCGAACACGGAAGGCCACTGAACATGACCGAGTCCTTCGCCATGGTGTCGCACGGGAAACAGATCGGACGGCTCCTCGTGGCCCGGCGCAGCACCGGTAGCCGCTTCTCCCGGCACGAGTGCCGGCTACTACGGGATGCCGCGCTGCAAGCGGCGGTCGCGGCCGAGGCGACCCGGTTGAACCGCGACCTGCAGGCGTCCAGGGAGCGCCTGGTCACGACTCGGGAGGAGGAGCGGCGCCGACTCCGCCGCGACCTGCACGACGGGGTGGGCCCGAGCCTGGCGGGGATGTCGATGCAGGTCCGCGCCGCTCGCAGGTTGCTGCCCGGCGACAGCCGCACGGCCGAGATCCTGGACGCACTCGCCCTCGACCTCAAGTCGAGCACCGCGGAGGTGCGCCAGCTCGTCGACGAGTTGCGCCCACCGGCCCTGGACCGGGGCCTGGACGCCGCGCTGCGCGCCGAGTGCAAACGCTTCGACGCCGATGGGCTCTCGGTGCGCTGCGAAGTGGACGGCAGCTTGGAGGGGCTGCCCGCCGCGGTGGAGGTCGCCGCTTTCCGCATCGTCGCGGAGGCCCTCACCAACATGGCGCGCCACTCCCGGGCACACACCTGCCACGTCGCCGTCCACCGCAACGAGGCACTGCGGGTGCAGATCGTCGATGACGGTATCGGCATCGCCTCGTCCGTCCGCGCCGGAGTCGGCCTCAGCTCCATGCGTGAGCGAGCGGCCGAGCTCGGCGGCGACTGCACCATCGGGCCCGCCGCCAGCCGCGGGACCTCGGTCCGGGTCGAGCTACCGCTCGTGCCAGCACAGCGTGTCTTGCACAACCTGGAACAGCCGTGAGGCGGCTGTCTCCTACCTACACCAGGAGAGTGGGGAACACCATGCGTGCGAACTTATGGCCAGCCGGGATCGTGCCGTACGAGATCCACCCTGAGCTGCCGAACAAGCAGCGGGCCGAGCAGGCGATCGAGGACTGGAACTCCTTGAAGGTACCCGTTGAGCTGGTGCCGCGTGAGGGCCAGCAGGATTACGTTGAGTTTGTCGCGGCGGAGTACTCCTCGTCGAGGAGGGGTTGTGTCGGCGGGCACCAGGAGATCACTCTCTCGCCCGAGTACGGCGCCGGTGCAGTGCTCCACGAGATCGGTCACGCCGTCGGTTTGGCGCATGAGCATAACCGGTACGACCGTGACCAATACCTGGAGCGGATCTGTTGGGAGAACATCTTTCCGGATGCGCTCGCTTACTTCCAGCCGCGGCCAGACGATGGTAAAGAGCCAGGTGAGTACGACTTCGAGTCAATCATGCACTACTCGCAGATGGCGTTCTCCCGTAACAGGGGCCGGACGATCGCACCGAGGATGGACCGGGTCCCGCACGGCGCGCTCATCGGGCAGCGCCAGAAACTATCGGCGGGGGACGTCGAGCGTTTGCACCACCTGTACCGCCCGGACGCAGCGGCACCTGGGGGTGACACCCGTGCCCCCGCTGCCACTAGTCGGCACCCGGTTGGAACGTACTTCGTCAGCGTCGTGAGGGGAAGCATCATCGTTCCCCCGGACGCACCTACAGTGGCGGTCCGCGCCGTGGTGCGGGTCCGCGACCTCGCCTATTCCGACGCGCCCGAGCGACGGGTCGTCGCGGGGAGCAGCATGCTCGTCAACGTGGCGCCGGACGCGCGGATCGACTTCAGCGTCGACGTGCCCGACGGAACAGTGGCCGACGGCTTGACCCCCAGCGTCGAGGTGCACATCGACCTGGACGGCAGTGGCTACTTCAGCCGTGGCGATCTGATCAGCAAGGAGCCTCACTGGGTTCTTCCGACCACGCCCGACGCCCCCATCGATGTCCCGGTGTCGGTGATATGAGAGCCGTCTCAGCAATCGCGGCGGTCGGCCGGCACCCGTCGGCCGGCCGCGGCGCTACAGCCGTACCCAGTCGGTGATCAGGCGCATCGTGGCTGTCCGGCACAGGAATCGAACCGGCCCCGACGGTGCGGTGGTGAGCACGAACGAGCCCATGTCGTCCGCTGTGGTCTCACTGATCGTGCCATCGATGCTGAACAGCGAGATGTCGGCACGTCCCGGTGGTACGACCCGCCCGAGCAGGGCGTCCGGTGTGGCGTCGACCTCGACCGAGACGGCGTCTCCCTCGAAGATCAGCGTACGCCCGCCAGGAACGGCCTCACCTCGCACCAGCGGCCGGTCCTGGATCGACGAGTCGTAGACCAGCGCCGCAAGCGCGAGCTCGTCGTCGACCGTGCGCCACGTGTACGCGGCCCTCGCCCGGCCGAGATCATCATCGGTGATCGGCCCAGCGCTCCGCAGTGCCTCACCCAGCTCCATGAGGAGCTGGTTGTCATCGGCTGGCAGCGGTGTGGTCATGACGTTACCTCCGTACTCGTCTCGATCAGCGCGGCCATGGCGGGGGACTCCCGCAACCTGCTCAGCGCCCGGGCCCGGGTGGGCCCGATGCTTCCGATCCGGATGTCGAGCAGGCGGCTGACCTCCGCGTACGACAGCGGCGGGTCGGCCGCCAGCAGCACCAGCAGTGTCCGCTGGTGTTCCGGGAGCTCCGCCAGCGCTGTCAGTAGCGCTTGGTGCCGCTCGGCACGCAGCAGGTCCTCGTCCAGCTCGTGGTCGGCAGGCGTCACCGGCTGCGGCTCGACCGATGCGCCCACCGGCACCGCCCGTCTGGCGCTCTTGAGTAGCTGCATGCACTCGTTGCGCGTCGTCGTCTTGATCCATCCCGGCAGGGCCCGCGGCTCCCGGATGTCCTTGAGATGCTCGACCAGCCGCAGCCACAGGATCTGGGCGACGTCCTCGGAGTCCTGCCCGGATAGACCGTGCCAGCGGATCACCGATCTGACCAGCGGCAGGTACCGCTCGACCAGCCGGCTCCACGCGTCCTCGTCGCCGTCAGCGGCGGCGCGAACGAGGTCGGTGAGCTCATCCACGCTCGTTGCTCCTCCCGCAGGTCACCCGGGACTGTCGTGGCTCTGCTGCTCGTGCGGATCGACTGCCATGACCTCGGGGGACAGTACGGCGCGCGGGCGCATCATGTTCTCGTACTGATGCTCCGATCCGTGACGGTGATACATGAAGTGTTCCAGCCCGCCGCGGAGCTGGCCGAACTCCCCCACGCTCGTCGCTAGGGCAGGGTCCAGTCGACGGGGTCACCGCCGAGCTCGACGAGCAGCGCGTTCGCACGGCTGAACGGGCGGGAGCCGAAGAAGCCACGGTCCGCCGACATCGGGGACGGGTGCGCGGACTCCACGCAGGGCACGTCGTCGAGCAGCGGCCGCAGCGTGCGCGCGTCGCGGCCCCACAGGATCGCGACGAGGGGTTCGCCGTCGCGGGCGACGAGCGCGCGGATCGCCTGCTCGGTCACTTCCTCCCACCCCTGGCCGCGGTGCGACCCCGGCCGCGCCGGCTCCACCGTCAGGACGCGGTTGAGCAGCAGCACACCGCGGGTCGCCCACGGACCGAGGTCACCGCTGGACGGCGGCGGCAGGCCGAGATCGGCGCAGTACTCCTGAAAGATGTTCACCAGACTGCGCGGCAGCGGCCGCACCCCTGGCTCGACCGAGAAGGACAGCCCGACGGCATGGCCCGGTGTCGGATAGGGGTCCTGCCCCACCACCAGCACCCGCACGTCGTCGAACGGCTGCGTGAACGCCCGCAGCACCGCGGGCCCGGCCGGCAGGTATCGCCGTCCCGCGGCGATCTCGCTGCGCAGGAAGTCTCCGGCTTTGGTGACCGAGTCCGCGACCGGCGCGAGCGCCCGAGCCCACCCCGCCTCGACGATCTCCTCCAACGGTCTGGCTGCCACGGGGCAGGACCCTAGCCGGTCGCCGTCACGCGCGCCGCGCCGCTCTGGCTCGGCTCGCCATGACGACGAGGTCCTTGCTGAAGCACCGACTATCCGGTCCGTAGTGGTACACGCCGAAGTTCGCCGTCTCCGTGTAGCCACTGGAGGTGTACAGCGCGATCGCCTCTGGCTGCTTCGTGCCCGTCTCCAGCACCAGCCGGCGGCGCCCCGCCGCGGCAGCGCGATGTTCGAGCTCGGCGAGCAGCACCCGGGACAGCTTGCTGCCTCGCGCGGCAGGCGTCACGTACATGCGCTTGATCTCGGCGTCACCGTCGGCGAAGTCGGGCTCGTCCGCGTCGTGCGCGCGCCACCCGCCGCACGCCACCGCGTCGCCGTCGAGGTAGCCGACGACGAACGTTCCGCGCGGAGCGGCGAACTCACGCGGGTCGATCGGTGTCCCGTCCTCGGCGCCATAGCGGCGCACGTACTCCTGCTGGACCTCGGCGATGAGCTTCAGAGCGTCCGGGTGGTCGAGGGCGACGGTTCGTAGCTGCACGCGCCCGATCCTAGGTCTGGGCATGCCGACACCCCACGGGGTTCCCGGGCGCGGGTCAGCGGGGGAAATGGTCCCAGCCTGCCGGGCCCTCGTACGGTCTGCCGTCGACGAGCACGCCCTCTCCCTCGCGTACCTCGCCGATCACCGTCCACCCCTTGGGCGGGGCCGCGACCGGGGGGAACGCGGCGAGCAGCGCGTGGTCCTCCCCACCGGTGAGTACCCAGTGCAGCGGGTCGGCCCCGAGCGCGGACGCGACGTCGACGAGCCGCTGCGGCAGGGGCACCGCGGCCGAGGTCACGTCGATGCCGACGCCTGAGGCCGCGGCCACGTGAGCGGCGTCGGCGAGCAGCCCGTCCGAGACGTCGATCATCGCGGTCGCACCGGCCACCGCCGCCTGCGGCCCCGCGGCGTAGGGCGGCTCGGGCACGCGGTGCGCGCCCACCACCGCGACCGGCGAGCGAAACCCCCGCGAGAGGACCGCGAGGCCCGCGGCCGCCCAGCCGATTCGACCACAGATCGCCAGCACGTCCCCCGGCCGGGCACCGGAGCGGGTCACGGGGTCGCGGCCCTGCAGGTCCCCGAGCGCGGTCACCGACAGCACGACCTGCCCGGCACTCACCACGTCACCGCCGACGACCCCGATCCCCACCGACCCGGCCTCCTCCCATAGACCAGCGGCCAACCCGTCGACGGTGGCGACCGGGGTACTGGGGGGGCACCCGAGCCCGACGGTCACGGCCGTCGGCACCGCCCCCATCGCCGCGACGTCGGCGAGGTTCGCCGCGACCGCCTTGCGCCCCACCTGCTGCGGCGTCGACC
>JALYQB010000207.1 GCA_030856045.1 Actinomycetota bacterium | reverse complement strand
TCCCCGAGCTGCTCGCGCAACCAGCGCAGGTGCTTGACATCGGCCTCACCCACCGACGGGCTGAGCTTGACCTCCATCGCCACGACCCGGCCGTCATCCCGCTCCACGATGAGGTCCACCTCGTGGTCGCCGTTGCGGGTACGCAGGTGGTGCACGGTGCTCGGCGATCTGCGCCTGCCACGCGGCGATCCCACCGCCTCGGCGGACCACGTCCTGGACGGTGGAGTACTCGAAACGCGCCGCGGCCGCCATCGCGAGCACTTCGGCTTCGACGTCGACTCCGTGGCCGGTAGCGCGGACCCACTCGCGGACGTCGGCATCGGACGGGCGCTGCGCGCCGGTCTCCAGCTTCGACACCTTCGACTGGCCCCAGCCGACGTGGCGGGCGAACTGGTTGCCGGATGGGAATGCCGCGATGCGGAGTGCCCTGAGCCGGGCGGCGAGCCGGACGCGCTGCGGGGTGAGCTCGGCCACCGGTGGCATAGTCGCTGGGGAGGCTCAGTGACCACGTGGACTCGCTGGACGACGCGCCCGTCGCGCAGGTGGGCCACGAACCGTAGTGGACGTAAGAGCCGCGGAGATGATCGACCACTGCCGCGGCGCGAGGGGCTGGATGGTGCCAGCACAGCACGCGAGCGCGAGAGGTGCCGGAGGAGACGGGCAGGACCGGCTGCGACGAGATGCGGCCTCCTGCCGATCTTCACCGTCGACGGTAGACGGTGGCGCGGTGTCGGATGTCGAGCACGGTCAGCACATGCCGGGCCTCGTCGATCTCGTATAGTACCCGCCACTGCTGACCGATTCGAGCAGCGTAGATTCCGGTCAGCTCTGCGCCGAGAGCCTTCCCGATGCGCTGTGGGTTGCTCACAAGCGGGCCGGTGATGAATTCCGCGGCTGCGGCGGCTACCTCCGCTGGGAGTTGCTCGCCGATCGCCCGGCGTGCCGTACGGGACCAGCGCAGCTCGTACGGCGGGCAGGTCACGCGCTGTTGCGCCGCCGCGCGGCCAGCACGGCGAGCACGTCTGCGGTCGTGGACACCTCCCCTCGGGCGACCTCCTCGCGCGCTGACGCAAGAGCCCGGAGCGCATCAGGATCAGACTTGATCTCGGCGGTCTCTCGGGCTGCAAGCCATGCTTCGACCGCCAGCACCACGGTCTGATGCACGCTGCGGTGATCTTCGTCGGCTGCCTCGCGCAACTCGACGGCCACGTGTTCAGGTAATCTGAGAGTCATAGCCATACCGGAACGGTACTACACTGCACCATATTGGTATGAGTAGAGGTGAGGGGTGCCGACCGGGGCGGACCAGGCCGCTTCGTAGGCGATGACGACGAGGTCGCGTCGAGGCCGGGCGGCCTACTCGAACTGCTCCCCGGCCTCGGCCTTCGTGACCAGGGATGCGGGCGGGACGAACCGTTCGCCGTAGCGCTCAGCCAGCTCCTCGGCCCGTGCGACGAAGCCGGCCGGCCCACCCGGGTAACCGTTCATGTACTGCACCACGCCACCGGTCCACGGCGGGAACCCGATCCCCATGATCGACCCGATGTTGGCGTCGGCGACCGTGGTCAGCACCCCCTCGTCGAAGCAGCGCACCGTCTCCAGGGCCTCGGCGAACAGCATCCGCTCGATCATGTCCTGGAACGGCACCGCAGCCGGGCGCGACGGCCCGAACGCCTCGGCGAGCCCCGGCCACAGCCGGGTGCGCTTCCCGTCCGTGTACTCGTAGAACCCGGCACCACCGGAGCGCCCCGGCCGGGAGAACTCCAGCACCATCCGGTCGATGACGCCCTCCGACGGGTGCGGCGCCCACGTGCCGCCCGCGGCCTCGACGCCGCGCTTGGTCTCCTCGCGCATCTTGCGCGTCAGGGTCAGCGTCAGCTCGTCCATCAGCTGCAGCACCGGCGCGGGGTACCCGGCCTGCGACGACGCCTGCTCGATCGACGACGGCGCGGCACCCTCGGCGAGCATCGCGACACCCTCGTTGAGGAACGTGCCGATGACCCTGCTGGTGAAGAAGCCCCGGCTGTCGTTCACCACGATCGGCGTCTTCTTGATCGCCTGGACGACGTCGACCGCGGCCGCGAGCGCCGCGTCGGACGTCTGCTCACCGCGGATGATCTCGACGAGCGGCATCTTGTCCACCGGGGAGAAGAAGTGCAGCCCGAGGAAGTCCGCCGGCCTCGACACCCCGGACGCGAGGTCGGTGATCGGCAACGTGGAGGTGTTGGAACACAGCAGCGCACCGGGGTCCACGACCTCGAGGATCCCGGCGAACACCTTCTTCTTCAGCACCGGATCCTCGAACACCGCCTCGATCACCAGATCACACCCGGCGAGGTCGGCGGGCTTCTCGGTGGGCGTGATCCGGGCGAGCAGCTCGTCGCGCTTCTCGACCGTCGTGCGGCCCCGCGCGAGCGCCTTGTCGAGCAGCCCGGCGGAGTACGCCTTGCCCTTCTCGGCCGCGTCCAGGGCGACGTCCTTGAGCAC
>JALYQB010000201.1 GCA_030856045.1 Actinomycetota bacterium | reverse complement strand
GGCCCGAGCCCTGGACCAGTACCGACGCTCCCCGCCGGACCCGGACGAGCTCCGCGGTGCTGCAGCCGGAGTGCGCCGAGGAGACCGCGAGGTCGACGTCGAGCGCGGTGCGCCGACCGCCGCGCGGTCCCGGCTCGTCACGGACCAGGCCTGCGGCCTGCAGGTCGCCGATCACCGCCACCACGTCGGCACGGTCGGCCCCGGCCGCGACGGCGTCGGCGACGAGGTCGTCGGTGTCCCGGCTCCCGTCCATCTCGCGCAGCAGGGTGGCCAGCGGCCCGCTGAGGCCCTCCACCACTACCGCGTGCGCGGCGCCGACACCGACCTGTACGGAGTCGGGGGCGCGCCAGAGCACTGTGCGGCCGGGGGCGAGGTGGGGGCGGCGCGGCAGCTGGGAGGTGGTCACGAAGCGACGATGCTGCGCGCGGCCTGCGGGTTCAACCGGCCGTCCACAGGGCCGGATCCGTCCACAGGTGCGCGGCCGTGCCCTTGACAGCATGGTCGTTGACTGTGATGGCCGGGGTGCGCAGCGGGTCCTCAGGGCAGCGGGTCCTCAGGGCAGTGGAGTCCTCAGGAAGGACCGCGCACCCCGGGCGGAGTGGGACGTGTGGGGCGTGTGGGGCGTCATGCCTTGCCGAGGATGCGGTTCATCTTGGTGCCGCACGTGGGGCAGGTGCCCTTGGCCATGCGGCGGCCGTTGGTCTCGTGAACCTCGCCGTCGAAGTCCCGCTTCTCCTTGCACTTCACGCAGTACCCGTTGTACGTCGTCTCGGCCATCGGCCCTCCTTCGGATGGAGCTCCGCCCGCCGGACCGGGGTCCCGGTAGCCGGAGCGCACGTCACGGTACCTGTGCACCGATGCGGAACCGTGCATGACCCCACGACCACCGTGCTGAGCGACCTCCACGGGCCATCCACAGGACGGCGACGGTGCTGCCCACACCTGTGGACAAGCTGGGGACAACATGGCCGGCCTGAGCAGCCTCACGCCCCGGGTCTGTCGTCCTCGGTGGGTCTGTCGTCCTCGGTGCTCTCCCGCGGTGTCTCACCGGGGCCCTGCTCCCGCGGCGCGGTGTCCGCGGTGCGCTCCAGCGCGGCGATCGGGTCGTCGAGGTCGGACTCCACCGCCGTGCGGTGCGCGAATCCGTGCGGGTCGTCGAGGTCGTCCGCGGTGGGCATCAGGTCCGGGTGGTGCCACACGGCGTCGCGGCCCTCGGTGCCCCGCGCGGCCGTCAGTTCGCGCCACAGCTCGGAGGCGCCCCGCAGCTTGCGCGGCCGAAGCTCCATCCCGACCAGCGTCGCGAACGTCTGCTCGGCCGGGCCACCGGACGCCCGCCGACGCCGCAGGGTCTCGCGCAGCGCGTCGGCGCCGGGCAGCCTGCCGCCCACGCCGTCCGCGACCACGACGTCCACCCAGCCCTCGACGAGCGCGAGCAGCGTTTCCAGCCTGGCGAGCGCCGCCTGCTGCTCCGGACTCGTGCTCGGCTCGAGCGCGCCGGAGCTCATCAGCCGCTCCATGCTCTGCGGATCGGTGGGGTCGATCTCCCTCGCGAGCTCCTCGAGCGCGGAGGTGTCCACCCGGATACCGCGCGCGAACTCCTCGACGGCGCCGAGCAGCCGCTGCCGCAGCCACGGCACGCCCGCGAACAGCCGGTGGTGCGCGGCCTCCCTCGCGGCCAGGAACACGGTCACCTCGGACACCGGCAGCGCGACGTCCGCAGCGAACCTCTCGACGTTGCCCGGCAGCAGCGCCGCGGTTCCGTCGGGGCCCAGCGGCAGCCCGATGTCGGTGGACGTGAGTACCTCCCCGGCGAGCTGGGCGAGCGCACCGCCGAGCTGGGAGCCGAACGCGAGACCACCCATCTGCTCGAGCATCGCGACGACCGGTCCGGCCGCCTGTCGCGCCTCGGCGGGCAGCGCCTCCACCCAGGACCCGGCCATGTGCCGCGCCACCGGGTCGCAGAGCCGCTGCCAGGTCGGCAGGGTGCGCTCGACCCAGTCCCGCGGCGCCCATGCGGCGGTCGCGGTGACGCCGGCGGGCAGCGCGGTTGCCGCGTCGACCCACAGCTCCGCGAGCCGCACCGCGTCGGCGACGGCCGTGGCCTGCTCCGCTGACGGTAACCCGCCGGTCGACAGGTTCTGCAGCGCGATCTGCTTCGCGAGGTCATAGTTCACCGGCCCGCCGCCCCCGGCCGAGGCCTGGCTGAGCATCTGGCCGAGCTGGCTGAGCATCTGGCCGAGCTGACTGACGTCGAAGCCGCCTGCGCCGCCGAGCGCGCCGAACGGGTCGCCGGGACCGCCACCGGATCCGCGCTGGTCGTCGCCCTCGCGCCGGTCGTCGGGGCCGTAGCCGAAGGGAAGGTCAGGCATGGGTACCACGGTACGCGGACCGGCTGCCCGTACGCTGCGTCACGTGAGTCGAAGAACCACGACCCTGACACTCAGCATGGTCTTCGCCGTGGTCCTCAGCCTCGTGGGCGGGATCGCCACCGTGCCGTTCGTGGCGCTCGGCCCAGGCCCGACCTTCGACACGCTGGGGAGGGTGGACGGGAAACCCGTGGTCGCGATCGAGGGCGAGCGCACGTACCCGACCACCGGTCGGCTCAACATGACGACGGTGTCGGTGGTCGACGGGATCACGCTGTTCGGGGCGCTGGGCTTCTGGCTCTCCGGCCGCAACGCGCTGGTGCCCCGAGACGAGGTGTTCCCTCCGAACCTGTCCGAGGCGGAGATCGAGCGGCGCAACACCGAGCTGTTCCAGGACTCGGAGTCCACCGCCGAAAGCGCCGCCCTGCGGTACCTGGGCTACCCGAGCGAGCCGATCGTCGAGGGCGTCGAGGACGGCGCCGCGGCGGACGGACGCCTCGAGCCCGGCGACGACCTCGTCGCCGTCGGGGGCATCCCGATGTCGAGCGCGCGACAGGTGGTCGCGGAGTTGGCGGACAACGCGCCCGGCGACACGGTCGAGATCGGCTACCGGCGCGGCGACGGGCCGCCGCAGACCGTCCCGGTCACGCTCGCGCCGGGGTCCGAGCCGGGTCGGGGCTACCTCGGCATCCGGGTGACCGACCGGGCGGCCGTCGACTTCGAGATCACGATCAGCCTGACCGACGTGGGCGGTCCCTCCGCAGGCCTGATGTTCGCGCTGTCCATCGTGGACAAGCTGACGCCGGGACCGCTCGCGGACGACACGTTCGTCGCCGGGACGGGGGAGATCGCAACAAGCGGCGAGGTCGGGCCCATCGGCGGGATCGGTTTCAAGATGCTGAAGGCCGACGAGGCGGGCGCCACCGTCTTCCTCGTGCCCACCGGCAACTGCGCCGAGGCGCTGTCCCGCGCGCCCGAAGGCCTGCGGCTGATCCGGGTCGCCACCCTCGGCGAGGCCGTCGACGCGCTGGAGGCGATGAGGGACGGCGTGCCCACGCCGCGGTGCTGAGCTCGGGCCGTCAGCGCAGCGTCGCCAGCAGGGCGCGGATCAGGTTCGGCGCGAGATCGTTGCGCTCGATCAGCTGGTCCTCGTCCGCATCCTCGCCGGGGGGCACGCCCCCGGCGCCGCGGACCCGCAGCAGGCACGCCCCGGTGCCGTTGCGCAGCACCGCCGCAACGAGCCGGGCCTCCTGTCTGCCGGGGTGGTCGACGACGGCCCGTCGCGCCTCCTCCGGGTCCTCGGGCAGCCCTCCGAGCTCCTCCTCCGCCTCCGGCGGGAGCACGACGATCTCCCGGACGAGCGCGCACCCGGCCACGGTCTCCGGCCATTCGATGGACTCGAGTGAGCGCTCACCCTCGGGCAGCGGTTCCTGCGCGACCGGAGTGAGCGTCGACCCGGCGTCCAGCTGGCTGACCAGCGCAGGCCGGCTCTCGAGCAGCAGGTGCGTCGGGACGAGGGCGAACAGGTGCGGCGGCTGGTCCCAGCCGCCTGCGGCGACGAACTGCTCGACTTCCCGCGCGGTGCCGGGCAGCGCGCGGGCGAGGATGCTCGCGGTCGGGCGGCGGCCGGGAGCGGGGCGCTCGACGTCACTCATCGGTCCATCCTCCCCGGTGCCCGGAGAGGAACCCCGAGGCACTCCGTAGAGTTGGACACACAGGACTTCCGTCCCGCCTGCTCGCAGCCGGGAGCACAGCTGAACCCGTCGTCACCCTGGAGCGTGTCCCGTGGCCAGTCGGCCCTCGGTCGGAGTACCCGCCATCTCCCAACGCGGCCGGCTCCTGATCGCCGTCGGTGTCATCGCGCTGGCGCTGCTCATCACCGGGTCCCGACTCGTCAGCACCTACGTCGACTGGCTGTGGTTCGGCGAGGTGGGTTACCGCCAGGTCTTCTCCACGGTGCTGCTCACCCGGGCGATGCAGCTGCTCATCGTCGGCGTCGTCGTCGGCGGCGTGCTCGCGCTCAACCTGGCCATCTCCTACCGGACGCGTCCGGTGTTCGTGCCGGTCCTCGGGCCCGACGATCCGATCGCGCGGTACCGCACGGTGATCCTGCAGCGGCTGCGCCTGGTGGGGATCGGCGTGCCGGTGGGGGTCGGCCTCATCGCGGGGCTCTCGGCGCAGGCGGACTGGCAGACCGTGCAGCTGTTCCTGCACAGCACGTCGTTCGGGACCGTCGACCCGGAGTTCGGCCGCGACGTCGGCTTCTACGCGTTCGAGCTTCCCTTCTACCAGCTGCTGCTGTCCTGGGCGTTCGTCGCCGTGGTGATCTCGTTCCTCGGCGCGCTGGTCACCCACTACGTGTTCGGCGGGATCCGCCTCGCCGGGCGGGGCGGCAGCCTCTCCGGCCCGGCACGCGTGCAGCTCGCCGTGCTGGCTGGGGTGTTCATCCTGCTCAAGGCCGTGGACTACTTCCTCGACCGCTTCCAGCTGCTGTTCTCCGGCCGCAACGAGCCGCTGTTCACCGGTGCCACCTACACCGACCTCAACGCTGTCATGCCTGCCAAGGTCATCCTGCTGATCATCGCGGTGATCTGCGCGGTCGCGTTCTTCGCGGGCGCGGTGCTGCGCAACCTGCAGCTGCCGGCGATCGCGACCGTGCTGCTCGTGCTCTCGAGCATCCTCGTCGGGGCGGCGTGGCCCGCGATCCTCGAACAGTTCTCGGTGCGACCCAACGCGAACGAGCGTGAGGCCCTGTCGATCGATCGCAACATCGAGGCCACCAGGGTGGCGTACGGGGTCACCGACGAGCAGGTGGAGTACATCGACTACACCGGCCAGGCGACGGCGACGCCTGCCGAGGTCCGCAGCGACGCCCCGACGATCTCCAACATCCGGCTGCTCGACCCCAACATCCTCGAGCAGACCTTCACCCAGCTCCAGCAGCGGGAGAACTTCTTCGGTTTCCCCGAGAAGCTGGACGTCGACCGTTACACCGTCGGCGGTGAGCTCCAGGACTATGTCGTGGCGGTGCGGGAGCTCGAGTCCGCGTCGCTGGCCGAGAACCAGCGCACCTGGATCAACCAGCACCTGCGCTACACCCACGGCAACGGGTTCGTCGCCGCACCTGCCAATCAGGTCGATTCGGCGCTGCAGGACCCCAACAGCGGCGACGGCGGATACCCCGTGTTCACGGTCAGCGACACGACGACCGAGGGCGACATCCCGGTGGTCCAGCCGCGGATCTACTTCGGGGAGCTGATCGAGGACTACGTCGTCGTCGGCGGTGAGGGCGGCGAGGCGCCCCGCGAGTACGACAGCGATGGGCAGAACTTCACCTATGAGGGCACCGGTGGCGTGCCGATGGGCGGCTTCTTCGACCGGCTGCTGTTCGCGGCCCACTACGGCGAGCGGAACCTGCTGTTCAACCAGGCGATCGGGTCCCAGTCGAAGATCATCTACAATCAGGACCCGCGGGAGCGGGTGGAGAAGGTTGCGCCCTGGCTCACCCCGGACGGCGACCCGTACCCGGCGGTGGTGGACGGCCGCATCAAGTGGATCATCGACGCCTACACCACGCTGGAGAACTACCCGTATGCGCAGCAGACGGTGCTGGGCGAGGCCACCCAGGACACCCTGTCCGGCGTGCAGCGGCTGCCCGACGAGGAGATCAGCTACATCCGGAACTCGGTCAAGGCGACCGTCGATGCCTACGATGGGACGACGACGCTGTACGAGGTGGACGATGCGGACCCGGTGCTGCAGGCGTGGATGAACGTCTTCCCCGGGACCGTCACCCCGGCCAGCGAGATCAGCGACTCGCTGCGTGAGCACTTCCGCTACCCCGAGGACCTGTTCAAGGTGCAGCGCCAGATGTTGACGCGCTACCACGTCGACGACCCGGCGGTGTTCTACAGCCAGAACAACTTCTGGGACGTGCCGAGCGACCCGACCGAGAGCCAGAGCGCGATCGACCAGCCGCCGTACTACATCCTCGCCGGCCCACCGAACGGTACGGGGTCCGCGGAGTTCCAGCTGACGAGCGCGCTGGTGAGCCTGCGGCGGCAGTTCCTCTCCGCGTACGTCTCGGTGAGCTCGGATCCCGGCACCTACGGCGACATCCGGGTGCTGGAGTTGCCCACCGAGTCGCAGACCCTGGGCCCGCAACAGGTCCAGACCCGGTTCGACTCCTCCGCCGAGGTCAGCCAAGAGCTGAACCTGCTGCGGCAGAGCCAGACCGACGTCCGGCTGGGCAACCTGCTCACGCTGCCGGTCGCCGGCGGTGGCCTGCTCTACGTCGAGCCGGTCTATGTCGAACGGTCCGCCACCGAAACCTCGTTCCCGCAGCTGAACCGCGTACTCGTCTTCTACGGCGACCGCCTCGGTTATAAGCCGACGCTGGCTCAGGCGTTGGACGAGGTGCTCCCCGGTGCGGGAGCCGTCGCGGCCCAGCCCGACGACGGTGCGGCACCGGAACCCGGTCAGCCGGGTCCCTCACCGGCGGCGCCCGAGCAGCCGGCGAACCCGGAGGAGATGGCCCAGGCTGCTGCGGACATCAGCTCGGCGTTGCAGCAGTTGCGCGCTGCACAGGCGTCGGGTGACTTCGCCGCGCAGGGAGGGGCGCTGCAGGCTCTCGACGAGGCCGCGAGCCGTTACCAGGAGGCACAGGGACCTGCCGCGGGGGCTGCGGCTCCCGCCGGGCCCGGTGGCTGAGAGGCACTTCACGCGGCCTCCGACCGACCCCGATTTGCCCACGGCCGGGGGCCGCACGTAAGCTAATACCATCACCGCGGGGTGGAGCAGCTCGGTAGCTCGCTGGGCTCATAACCCAGAGGTCGTAGGTTCGAATCCTACCCCCGCTACCAGGTGAAACGGCTCTCGGGACAATCTCCCGAGAGCCGTTTCACGTCGTTATGTGACCAGACTTGTGACCGGGCGCCCCGGTCTCCTCACGGCTCGTTGGCAGCTCCAGCGCGTCGCGGATGAGCTTGGTGACCAGCTCGGCGGCCTCCCGGTCGTGACCCGTCGAGCGGTGCCCGTAGACCTGGAACGTCACGCTCAGGTCGGCGTGGCCGATCCGATCGCTGACGACCTTCGGCGTGACGCCGCTGTCCAGCGAGAGTGTGGCGTAGGTGTGGCGGATGTCGTGCAGCCTGATCCGGCGTACTCCGGCCAGGTCGACCAGCCGGTTGAACCGCCGCGTGATCGTGTCTGCGTGCAGCGGGCGGCCGTCCTCGTACCGCATGAGCGTGCCGTGTGCCGGATAGCCGGCGCCGAACGCCTCGCGCTCCCGGTCGAGCAGCGCGAGGTAGCCACGGAGCAGCTCGACGGTGAAGCCGTCGAGCGAGATCGTCCGAACACCGCTCTCCGTCTTGCCATCCGACTCGACGGTGTGACCGTTGACGACGACCCGCGTGTCAGCGATCGTCAGCGTTCCTGCATCGACGTCGAGTAGGTCCCGATCGGCACCGGCCAGCTCGGACCGACGCATCCCCGTTGTCGCAGCGAGCAGCCACAACGCGGCGAACCGATCCGAGAGCGCCACGCGCAACCAGGCCGCGAGTTCGTCAACGGTCCAGGGCTTCGGACGTGTGCGCCTCCTGCGCTGCTCGCGAGGCAAGCTCGCGTGCTCGGCCGGGTTCAAGGTCAGGTAATTCCACGCGACCGCATCCTTCAACGCGCGGTGTAACATACGGTGCACGTTCTTCACGGTTTTCGGTGCAAGTCCGGGGTCATAGTCAACAGGAACACGGCCCCGCCGGTACCGGAGTACAGCCGCGCGTGCCGCGTAGATGGTGACGCCGCAGTGTCTCGCAAGCTCGACGGGGTTCGGACCGAGTCCGTCTCGCGTAGCTCGCCGGGCCGTCCAGTATTCGTACATCACGATGTTCTTGTTGACCTTACGGCGACCAGCGGTCAGTAGGTGGCGATACAGCATGTTCAGGACAGGCACCGTGATGTCCTGCAAGCGGCGGCCGCCGATTGTCGGTGCGACATACGCGCTGACGTAGTCGGCGTAGTTCTGTCGGGTGGAGGGTTTGAGCGAGTCCGCGATTGAGTCGAGCCATTCGGTCATGAAATCGGCGACGGTCTTCCGGGAGGGCGTCACGTGGCGGCCTTGTTTATGGCGACGCTGAGACTCGATCGCCGCATCCCATGCCGCATCCGCTGTTGCGAATCCGCCCCCGTTCTCACGGCGTCGACGGCCGGTCAACGGGTCCGGTTCGAGATCGAGACGGTAGGACCAATTCACGCCACGGGCGTAGACGGTGATGCCGGGTACGTGCCGCTGTCGCTTGCTCACGCGGGCAACCCCTCGATGATGTCCGTGAGTCGGGCGGTCACGACGTACACCCGGCTGCCGAGCCGACGGGTCGGGAGGTCGCCGGATGCGGCGTAGCGGTAGGCGGATGCCCGGCTGATGCCGAGGAGCTCCGCGGCCTTCGGAACCGAGAGCAGCGCAGGCAGACCTGCGGTTACCGGGGTTGTGCTGGTACGGGGGGTCATCGGGCACTCCCTGCTCATGGGGGCGAACTCAGCGAACTTTCGAACTTTGGGCCTGACCTGCGGTGATGCTGGGACCTAAGTTCGCTCCCGCGAACTTAGGTCCGGTTGTTTTCGCAGGTGGGGGGCTGAGTTCGAAAGTTCGCTGAGTTCGCCGGGGTGGTGTTGGGTGTAGACCTCGGACGGCTTGCCGGGGCGTCCGTCGGGGCGGGGTCGCAGGGTCATTTCGACCCGACCGGCGGCCACGAGCTCGTCGAGCAGCAGTTGGATGTCGGCGGATTTCGTCTTGCCCTGGAAGAACCCTGCGGTGATCTCTTTGCGGGTGCGGCCGTCGGGTCCGGCGGCGGCGATCCAGGTGGCGAGTTTGGCGGTGACCGGTTCGGTGCTGAACACGGATCGGGCGGAGGCGATGGCGTAGCGGACCAGTGCCGCGGCGGCGGTGAGGTGGTGGGTGTCGATGTGGGGGTGGCCGTCGAGGGTGGCGTGCAGCCCGGCGATGCGCAGGCAGTAGGGGGCGGTGCGGGCGATGAATTCGCCGATGGGTCCGTCGTCGCCGTGGTCGGTGCCGAACTCGACGTAGAGCCGTCGCCAGGTGCGGGTGGCGTCGGGGGTGAAGCTGAGGGCGCCGGTGCCGGCGCCGTGCAGGAGTCGGGTGGCGAGGTCGAACCCGGTGTCGGCGAGCAGGGCGGCGGGGATGCCGGGGGCGAGGGGGAGGAACTGTGAGCGGGCGACCGCGATGGGCAGGAACCGGTTGTAGGTGCCCCCGGCCATGTCGGAGACGGACACTTTGGTGCGGAATTCGGTGGGGCTGATGTGGGCGAGGATCCCGATGTGGGTGCCGCGGGCGATGCGGGCGGTGACGTTCATGGTGGACAGGTCCCCGCCTTCCCAGGCGGCGCGCAGGGTGGCCGACAGCGCGTTGCCCTCGCGTTTCATGCGGGCCATGACCGCGGCCCATTCGGGTTCGTAGACCAGGAGCCGGGGGTCCCCTGCCGGGAGCGCGCCGGGTCCGGCGGGTCGGGTGTCGGGTTTGCGATCGGGTGAGGCGTCGGGGTGGGGGTGGTCGGGGGTGAAGACGGCGGCGAGGCCTTCACCGGAGGTGAGTCCGGAGCGGATGTTGGTGGTGACGAACTCGGCGTCGGCGGTGGTGAGCAGCCGGCGGGTGGTGGACCAGGAGGCGCCTTTGCGGCCGGCGGCGCTGCGCCCGATGACCAGCGGCCAGATGAGGAGGGGGTGGCGGTCGTCGCCGATCTGGACGTGCGGACCCGGTCCGAGGTGGACCCCGGCCGCGGCGAGCAGTGAGACGAGGATGGCGATCGGGTCGGCCTCGGTGTCGGGTGCGATCTGGCGCACGAGCGCGCCGAGGTAGCAATCGAACACCGCCGGGTCGGCCTCGGGCAGGGCCTCACGGGCGCGGGCGACCTCCGCGGCGGCCAGGGCTTCGACGTCGTCGCACGGGTCGTCCCCGGGGTGGTGGGGTGCTGGTACGGCGCGCAGCGGGCGGCCGGGTGCGCTCATCAGGCGACCTGCGTTGTTCCGGTGTGGCGGCGGGGGTTGCGGGCGCCGGCCCGCAGGCCGGTGTCGATGACGCGGGTGACCTCGGTGGGGGTGCAGTCGCAGTCCGCGCCGATGAGGAATCCGGCCGCGGAGATCAGGTCGGCGCGGGCGGTGGTGTGGTCGAGCACGGTGGCGCCGACGAGTTGGCCGAGGGCGTAGGAGGCGCGGCACAGCACGGCGTTGTGCTGCCCGGTGGGGGCGCGCCGGACCTTGTCGGTCTCGCCTTGCACGGCGGCGGCGACGTACCCGGCCTGGTCGGCCACCGGGCGCCTAGCGGGCGCTGAGAGCGTCGTGGCGGGGTGTTCGGTCAGGGCTTGGACCAGCCAGGCGGGGAGTTCGACCGGGTCGGTGTCGTCGGCGAGTTCGTAGCCGCCGTCGGGGCGGTGGGAGCCGGGTGCGACGACGTACCCGCCGTGGGCGCGGGTGTCGATCCCGGGGGCGAGGTGGCTTTGGGTGTTGTGCAGCCGGACCCCGGGTGGGCAGGTGAAGTACAGGTGGTGTCCGCCGCCCGGGGTGGTGACGGTCCAGGTGGCAGGCAGGCTCACGCCCCGGGTGGCGGTGAGGGCGGTGAGCCCGGCCGCGCCGTCGGGTGCGCCGGGTGTCTTGGCGGGGTCGAGGTCGAGCACCACGAGGCCTGACGGGCCGGTGGCCAGGCCGATGTTGAACGCCCGCCCGTACCAGCAGCGTGTGATCCGGTCGGGGTCGGTGGTGGCGCGGTGTTCCCAGTCGCGGATCGCGGGGGGCCGCTTCGCCCCGGCGACGATGGGGAACACGGCCCAGCCGCGGGCGGCGAGGTGTTGCGCCCAGTCGTGCAGCTGGTTGGTGGGGGTGCTCATGGCTGGTCTCCTTGGTTGCAGTGGGTGCCGGCGGTGGTCGCGCTGGGCGGTTCGTCGCCCTTTCCCGGGGTGTCTTAGGGCGCGCGGTGGTCGTGGTGGAGGGTGGCGCGGTAGAGGGTGGCGGGGGTGGGGAGGTAGTGGAGTCGTTCGATGGCTGGGGCCTGTCCGGCGGATTGGATGCGGAGGGTGCCGTAGCCGAGGATGCGGCCGGTGAGGGATTGGGTGCAGGTGGTGTCGGTGATCTGTGTGAGTGGTACCGAGTCGACGGTGATCGTGACGATTCCGGAGATGCGGAGTAGGCGCCGGTCGGTGACGAGTAGATGGTCGGTGCGCCAGCGTAGAATCGACCAGCCGAGGAATGCGGTGTGGCCGAGTGCGGCTATTGCCACAGCGGCCTGGAACAGGGCCACGGTTGGTGCCAGGTAGCTGAGGACTGCCAGGAGTGCGGCTGCGAGGGCCATTGTGCGGGCGGTGCGGGCCATTGTGAGCAGTGGCGCTATCCAGTGCCGTCGGGTGGCGATCAGGCACTGTTCATCGTCTGCGATGTACGAGCGGGGGTGTGGGGGACGGAGGAGCGTCGCGAGTCGCGCGCTGATCGTGCCGTGGCGTTGCCCGGTCGGGGCGATCGCACGGGGGGTGCGTTTGGTCGGGATGCGCCATGCCCGCCGGGCGATCTCGGTCGTGGTCGGTTGTGGCATGACGGTCACTGCCCCTTGCCGCGGTGACGGGCTACCGCGGCCCAGAGCCGGCGTCCGGCGCGGAGTGTGCGGCCGGTGCCCTGGCATCCGTTGCAGGGCCGCCACGCGCTCCCGGCGGGGCTGCGCAGCTTGCCGGTGCCGTTGCAGCGGCTGTGTGGGACGTAGGGGTACACGGCGATCGCGATGAGGTAGATGCCGAGCAGTGCGAGTGCGGCGAGGGCGAGCCGGGCGGTCGTCGGGCCGGTGGTGGCTGTGACCATCATGGTGTCCATGGGTGGTGTCTCCTGTGACTGCGGGTGACGAGCTGGGTGTCGGGTGGGGAGCTGACCGCCCCGAGTTAGGTCCGGCCCGGCGAGTTAGGTCTGTAACTCGCCGGTTAGGTGCCGGATCGGGGGCGCTGAGCTGCGGGGAGTTAGGTCCGGTGGGCGAGTTAGGTCCCGACGGGGGTGCCGCTGTAGGTGCCGCAGGGGTGCTGTGCGCGGCTCTGCGGGGACCTAACTCGGCTGACCGTCGTCGTCGAGGTCGGTGGTGGACCGGGCCGCGAGGGCGGCACGGACGGTGACCGGGTCGAGGGGGAAGCGGTTGCCGGTGGAGGGCACCTTGATGCCGTGCTCGGTGAGCTGGTCGCGCAGTGCCTTGCCGGTCATGGCCTGGTAGGGCGCCCAGGTCGGGGCGAGTCGTGCCAGCAGCGCGGGTACGTCCGCGGAGGGCACCGGTTCGGTGCCGAGGACCTCGTCGAGGTCCTCGAGCAGGTCCCGGGGTGCCTCGATCTGCGGTGCCGGGTTGTGGCCTCCGGGTAGCCCGTGGCCGCGTTCGGCGATCGCCGCGAGCGATCGCGCGATGATGGGGCCGACTTGGTCGTTTCCTTTCGCGACGGTCAGGTAGTAGGCCTGCACCATCTCGGAGCGTTGCGCGGAGAATCCCTTGACGATGGCGGTGCCTCTGTCGGTGCCGGGGATGAGTTCGGTGGCCCGGTGCCCCCCGGCGTAGGCGCCTTGGCCGAGTAGTGCGTCGTTGGCGACGTGGTCACCGACTGCGAACGCGATCCCGTTGGAGCAGTTCCGGGTGACGTCTCGCGGCATCGAGTCCTTGGTGGGCGCCTGGGTGGACACGATCATGTGAATGCCGCGTTTGCGGCCCAGCCGCACGATGTCGACCAGTAGCTGTGCGATCTCCCCGCCGTGGCGGGAGTGCTGGATGGCGACGTGTGCCTCTTCCAGCAGGCACACCAGCGGGTGTAGTCCGATGTTCCGGCTGGCCAGCTCGCGGGTCACCGACGGCGTCTCGTATCGGACGAGGAGGTCCCCGCGTGCCTGCACCTCGGCGTGGAGCTCTTGGAGGTGGGCGAGGATCTCGGCGATGTCCTCGTTCTCGGCGCCCATGACGTAGCGGGAGCTCCGCGGCCGGAATCCCTCGAAGTCGAAGTTGGAGTCCGGGATCCAGATCCGCAGCTCCGCGGTGGGGTCGAGTGCCGCGCCGCACATGATGGCCCGCGCGGCGGCGGACTTGCCTTGGCCGGGTATGCCCCCGGTGATGGTGTTGCGTTCCATCAACGGGGCCACGATCGGCTCCCCGCGCAGCGTCTTGCCGAACGGGACACCCTTGAACAGGTCGACGAGTCCCTCGGTGAGCAGCGGGTACGGTCCGGCGCCCGCGGCCAGGGCGCCCTTGTCCGCGATCCACAGGTCGAGGATCCCGGCCTCGGCGCCGGTGGTGGGCCACACCTCCTTGGCGAGGCGGTGCAGCCCGGTGGCGAGGTCGTCACGTCGTCGGGCGATCTTCTCGGCGGGCACCCCGGCCGGTAGCCGGATCACGGCGTGGGTGCCGCGGCCGTCCTTGCGGGCGGTGGTCAGGAACTGCAGCGGCCGGCCGCGTTTGAGGTGGTCGCTGACCTGCGGGATGCGCAGCGCGGCCAGCGCGGCCGCGATCGTGGTCTCGTCGATCGTGACGTCGACGTCGGCCTGCTCCGCGGTCGCCAACCATCCCGGCGGCCGGCCCCGGCGTTGCCCTTCCCGCCACGCGG
>JALYQB010000192.1 GCA_030856045.1 Actinomycetota bacterium | reverse complement strand
GGGTACGCGCTGCTGCAGCACCGGCGGGTGCGCTCGTCGTGGCTGTACGTGCCGCTCGCGCTGCTCACCTGGTACGCGGTGCACGAGGCAGGCATCCACGCCACCGTCGCAGGCGTCGCGCTGGGGCTGCTGACGCGGGCGCGGGCCGACGAGGGCGAGGCCGACGCTCCCGGCGTGCGCCTCGAGCACCGGGTGCAGCCGTTCTCCGCGGGGGTGGCCGTGCCCGTCTTCGCGCTGTTCGCGGCAGGAGTCCCCGTCGGCGGCGGCGATCTGCTGGCCATCGCGGGCGACCGGGTGGCGCTCGGGGTCATCGCCGGGCTGCTGGTGGGCAAGCTGATCGGCATCGTCGGGTTCTCGTGGGCCGCGGTACGGACGGGGCTCGCGACCAAGCCCGCGGGGCTCGGCTGGCCGGACATCGCGGCGATCGCGATGCTCGGCGGCGTCGGCTTCACGGTGAGCCTGCTGATCGCCGAGCTGTCGCTGTCCGGCGACGCCGCCGAGCGCGCGAAGGCTGCGGTGTTGATCGCGTCGGCCGCGGCGTCCCTGATCGCCTCCGTGGCGCTGATCCGACGCAGCCGGGTGCACACCGCCGACTGATCACTGCCACCGACCGTGCCCGGCACACCACCGCATGGCACGATGTCCGCCGTGAGCAGCGCGCAGACGTCCATCCCCGAGCAGGCGTACACCAACGGCAGGCACGCACGGCTGGACACGCCGCCCACCGTGTCGGCGATCCCGCTGACGCCCGACCTGTCGCCGCAGCACGCGGAGGCGTCGCTCGGCGGGCTGGTGAAGGAGGCCACCACCCACCTCTCGACCCTCATCCGGTCGGAGGTGGAGCTGGCCAAGGCCGAGGTCACCGCCGAGGTCCGCAAGGGCGTCAAGGGCAGCATCTTCTTCGTCGTCGCGCTGACCGTGCTGCTGTTCAGCCTGTTCTTCGCCTTCCTCGCCATCGGCGAGATCCTCGACATCTGGCTGCCGCGCTCCGCCGCGTTCGGCATCGTCTTCGTCCTCATGCTGCTCATCGCGGGCGCGTTCGGGTTCCTCGGCTACCTCCGGGTGCGCAGTATCCGCAAGCCCGAGCGCACGATCACCTCGATGCGTGAGTCCGCGCAGGCCGTGGCCCGGCGCGGCGCGAGCTGACCGCCCCGCCCGACCCGTCCACGGTTCGGGTCCCCGGACCGTGGACGCACCGCGACGTCTCCGCCAACGGCATCCGGCTGCACATCGCCGAGGCCGGTGACGGGCCGCTGGTCCTGCTGCTGCACGGTTTCCCGGAGTTCTGGTGGTCGTGGCGCCACCAGCTCCCCGCGCTCGCCGACGCAGGCGTGCACGCCGTCGCCGTCGACCTGCGCGGCTACGGTGACTCCGACAAGCCCCCCCGCGGCTACGACCTGTGGACCCTCGCGGGCGACGTGGCCGGGCTGGTCAGGGCGCTCGGAGCGCGCCGGGCCGCGGTCGTCGGCCACGACTGGGGCGGGGTGCTCGCCTGGTGCACCGCCGCGCTGCACCCACGGCTCGTCAGCTCCGTCGCGGCGCTCGGCACCGCGCATCCCCTCGCGATGCGCAGGGCCGTGCTGCGCGACGGGGCGCAGCGCCGCGCGTCGCGCTACGGGCTCGGTTTCCAGCTGCCGCTGCTGCCGGAGCGCAGGCTGATGCGCGACGGTGGCGCCCACGTCGAGCGGATCCTGCGGACCTGGGGCGGGTCGCGCTGGACGTCTCGGCCGGAGTTCGCCGAGGTCGCGGCCCGCAACCGGGAGGCGATGACGATCCCGGGGGCGGCGCACAGCGCGCTGGAGTACCACCGCTGGGCCGTGCGGTCGCTGCTGCGCCCCGACGGGCATCGCTTCGCTGCGGCCGTCGACCGGCGGATCGACGTGCCGGTGCTGCAGCTGCACGGGATGGCGGACCCCTGCGTGCTGGAACGCACGGCGCGCGGCTCGCAGGACTGGTCCGCGGGCGAGCACCGCTACCACGCGCTGGACGGCGTCGGGCACTTCGTGCAGCAGGAGGACCCGGAGCTCACCACCACGCTGCTGGCGGAGTTCCTGACGCCACCTCCCCCGCCGTGACAGCCGGTCAGGCCGCGCAAGTGCCCGTCTCGACCTCGTCGGTCAGCGAGGGCGCGGCGGCGACGTCGTCGGCGATCTCGTTCGCGGTGAGCGCGAACCCGGTCTCGGCGTCGTCGACCGCTGCGCCGAACACCAGGCCCCTGACCTGCCCCGACGCGTCCAGCAGCGGGCCGCCGGAGTTCCCGCTGCGGACCTCGGCGCGGACGGTGTACACGTCGCGGACCACGGTGGCCGACCCGTAGATGTCGGGGCCGCGGAGCTGGATCTGGTCGCGGACTCGGCCGGCGGAGGCGGTGTAGGGCCCGTCGAGGGGGTAACCGAGGACCAGCACGTCCAGCCCGGTCGGCGCCTCCTCGGGCGAGAGCGACAGCACCGGCGCGTCCAGGTCGGGTACCGCGAGGACGGCGACGTCGCTGGTGGAGTCATAGCTGACCACCTCCGCGTCGAGCAGCCCGTCGTCGGTCTCGACCGCGACGGACTCGGTGCCCGCGACGACGTGCGCGTTGGTGAGCACCCGCTCCGGGGCGATGACGAACGAGCTCCCCTCGAGCATCCGGGCGCACGCCTCCGCGCGGCCGCGCACCTTGAGGACGCTCTCCTGCGCGGACGTCACGGCCGGGTTGTCCAGCAGCGCGGGATCGGCGGGCCCGACCTCGGTGATCGGGGTCGCGGCGAACGGCGCGAGGAAGTCGGGGAACCCGGAGACGTCGAGCAGCCGGGTCAGCTCGGCGGGCAGCGCGCGCAGTGACTGCGGCATGACCCCGTCGACGCCCTGCAGCACCGCCGACCCACGGACCGCGGTCGCGAGGATCGGGTAGGACGACGTGGTCAGCGGCAACGCGACGAGCCACGCGACGACGAGCGCCGCGATGCCCTGCACGACGGCACCGAGGGCGCTCTCGACCTGGCGGCTGCGGTACCCGTCGATGCGGTCGCGCACGATGCGCCCCAGCCACACGCCGACCGTCTCGCCGAGCGCGACCAGCAGCACCACGAGCGCGACCCCGAAGGTGATCCGCGCGGAGAGGGAGTCGAACCGGGAGACGAGCATGGGCGCGAGCCGCACGCCGATCACCGCTCCGGCCAGGACGCCGGCGAACGAGGCGACTGCGGTGACCATCCCCTGCCGGGCCCCGGAGATCGCGGCGGCCAGTGCGATCGCCAGCACCAGCAGGTCGACCCAGTTCACCAGCTCACTCCGGTCTCCTCCGCGAGCCGCCATGCGGTGTCGAGGTCCGCCACGCGGGCGGCGTCCCACGGCCGTTCCCAGCCCCCCATGCGCAGCACGGCGTGCACGAGACCGCCGGTGAACCCCCACACCAGCATCCCCGGTATGAGGAACGCCGGGAACGCCCACCCCGGCCGTCCGGTCACGGTGAGCCGGTTGGCGGGGTCGGCGAGGACGACCAGCGGCACCCGCGCCACCGCGGCGGTCTCCGCGGGGTCGACCGCCGAGACCGGTCCGGGCGCCTCCCAGTACGCGACGACCGGGGTGACGACGAAGTTCGACGGCGGCACGTACAGGTCGGGCAGCAGCGCCACCGGGCGGACGTCCTCGGCGCGCACGCCGACCTCCTCCTCGGCCTCGCGCAGCGCGGCGGCGACCGGACCGTCGTCGCCGGGGTCGAGACCCCCGCCGGGGAACGAGACCTGCCCGGCGTGCGACGACAGCTCGTCGGCGCGCCGCTGGAGCAGCACGTCTGGTTCGCCGGTCTTCGCATCCTCGCCGAACAGCATGAGCACGGCAGCCGGCCTGCCGCCGCCGGGCGGTGGGGGTGGATGACGCGTCAGATCGGCGACCGTGAGCTCGCCACTGGCACGCACCAGCGGCGCGAGCCACGCCGGGACGGAGGCGGGATCGACGAGCGGCCCGGTGCCGTGCCGTTCTCGGAAGGAGTGCTCCCGGCGGGGGGTCATGAGCCGTCCCCGAGGTAGCGGGCCACCGCGGCGCGGACCTGCCCGGCGTCGCGGAAGACCTCCGGCGGGTTCACCTGCTGCACGCTCCCGTCCGGGGAGACGACGTAGGTGACGGGCAGCACGGGCGGGGACCGCAGCGCGGCCCGCAGCTCACCGCGCGGGTCACTCACCGACGGATAATGCACACCGAGGGCGGCCATCAGGTCGAGCCCACCCTCCGGCAGCCCCTGCACCTCGACGCCGAGCACGGCCACCGCTCCCGGCTCCGCGGTATAGGCGGCCAGCGCGGGCATCTCCTCCTGGCAGGGCTTGCAGAGCGGGCCCCAGGCGTTGATCAGTGCGGGACGACCTGCCAGCGCGGCACCGAGGTCGACCTCGCCGTCGTGGCCGAGGCACGGGACGACCACCCCGGCGAGCGGACCGGCAGCGCCGGCGCCGGGCACCGGCTCAGGACAGGGCTGCAGGGCCGCCTGTGCGCGCAGCTCGTCGAGGCCCGCGACGTACGGACCGCTGTGCGGTGTTGTGACCGGGTGGGCGCCGTCGCGCGGCCACAGCGCCGCGACGACCGCGAGGGCGACCGCGGCCAGGACGAGCGCCCAGCCGATCCGCCGGCGGATCATTCCACCGACCTGGCGGGCACGAGGTCCGCGGGCAGCCCTGCCATCGCGAGCAGGTGCGGCGTCTCGGGGCCGCGGACCAGCTTCGCGGCGACCTCCGGCTCGACGGGGCCCTCGCCGTAGGAGGGGCACTCGCGCGCGACCGGACACACCCCGCAGGCCGGGCGTCGCGCGTGACACACCCGCCTGCCGTGGAAGATCACCCGGTGCGACAGCATCGTCCAGTCGCGCTTCGGGATGAGTTCGCCGACGGTGTGCTCGACCTTGACCGGGTCCTCCTCAGCCGTCCAGCCCCACCGCCGCACGAGCCGCCCGAAGTGCGTGTCGACGGTGATGCCCGGGACGCCGAATGCGTTGCCGAGGATCACGTTGGCGGTCTTGCGCCCGATGCCGGGCAGCGCGACGAGGTCCTTGCACCGCCGCGGGACCTCGCCGCCGTGGCGCTCCATCAGCGCGGCGCCGATGCCGATGAGCGAGCTCGTCTTGTTCCGGTAGAACCCGGTGGGACGGATCATCTCCTCGAGCTCGGTGCGGTCCGCGCCCGCGTAGTCGGCGGCGCTGCGATAACGGGTGAACAGCGCCGGGGTGGTGAGATTGACTCGCTTGTCGGTGCACTGGGCCGACAGCACGGTCGCGACGGCCAGCTCGAGCGGCGTGGTGAAGTCCAGCTCGCAGTGCGCGCCCGGGTACGCCTCGGTGAGGATCCGATCCGTCCGGCGGGCTCGGCGGACCAGGGAGAGGTGGGTCCCCCCCTCGAGGGACCGGCGCGGGCGGGCTGGCACCGGGCGGGTGGGCATGACGACAGCCTACGGAGCACGCACCGGCGTCCCGGAGGGGCACCGACACGCCGAGACCGACCCCCCGATGGGAACCCGGGGCTCACCATGCGCGAGGATCTGGCGCACCATGACCCTCTGGTTCGTCGTCGCCGTCCCACTTCTCATCATGTTCTTCGCGCTCGCGATGGAGCGCGTGGAGACCCGGGTGGGCCACGTCGCGGTGCAGGAGAACGAGGTCGAGGAGTTCCTCGAGCAGGCCCGGCCCGACGAGGTGCGCGCCCTGTTCGGGAGCGGCATCGGCAGGGCGCTGGAGCTGTTCCGGCTGCGGCGCGTCAGACGGAGCACGCTGGTCGGGTCTCGCAAGGTGCGGTCGCGGTCCTAGACTCCTGGGCAGTGATCGGCGGCACCTTGTCGGGTCCCTGATCGTCAGGGCCGGTCCGCCGAGGGCCGAGGAGGGATCGGGTGTGGACGAGACCCTGGCAAGGGCCGGCATCTTCCAGGGGGTCGATCAGTCGGCCGTCGAGGCGCTGAACGCCGCACTGGAACCGGTGGACTTCCCGCGGGCGCACATCATCTTCAACGAGGGTGAGCCGGGCGACCGCCTGTACATCCTGGTGTCCGGGAAGGTGAAGATCGGGCGTAGGTCCGCCGACGGGAGGGAGAACCTGCTGGCGGTATTCGGGCCGTCGGACATGTTCGGCGAGCTGTCCATCTTCGATCCCGGACCGCGGACGTCGACCGCCACCACGGTCACCGAGGTGCGTGCGGTGACGATGGACCGCGCGGCGCTGCGTGAGTGGATCAGCAAGCGGCCCGAGATCGCCGACCAGCTGCTGCGGGTGATCGCGCGCCGGCTGCGGCGGACGAACAACATGCTCGCGGACCTGATCTTCACCGACGTCCCGGGGCGGGTCGCCAAGGCGCTGCTGCAGCTGGCGCAGCGCTTCGGCTCGCAGGACGCCGGGATGCTCCGGGTGACCCACGACCTGACCCAGGAGGAGATCGCCCAGCTCGTCGGCGCCTCGCGGGAGACGGTGAACAAGGCCCTGGCGGACTTCGCCCAGCGCGGCTGGCTCCGTCTGGAGGGCAAGAGCGTGCTGATCCTGGAGCCGGAGCGGCTCGCGCGCCGCGCGCGCTGACCTCTGCTGACATCGCGCTCTGCTGACATCGAACAGGGCCGGGGGCGCCACCCCCGACGTGGCGCCCCCGCCCTGCCCGGGTCGGCGTGACCCCTCACCCCGACGGATCACGCTTTCCCTGCCTCCGGACGGCCCCGAATGCCGTTGAACCCGGAGGACTTGGCGGGAGTCGCAGTCCCCACTGCTGGCTCCCACTGATGAAGACGCCGCGAAGGTCGCCAACGTTGCGCGACGCGAGGCGAAATCCGCGGATGTGACCCGATCGTGATGCTGCGCACCGCTGGAACAATCCAGTGGTACGTCTGTACCAGAACTGGGAGACTCGCCCCGGTGTCCGATTCCGCCACCCTCGCCGACTACCGCGCCGCGCTGACCGCGCCCGGCGCGGGCCGGCCCGTGCTCGCCTCAGCGCTGGCCCGGCTCCCGATCGCGATGGGGAGCATCGCGATCCTGATCTACGTCCAGCGCAGCACCGGCTCCTTCGCGAGTGCCGGTCTGGTGAGCGCAGGGACGCTCGTCGGCGTCGCAACCGGGTCGGTGGCGCAGGGCAGGCTGATCGACCGCATGGGCCCGACGCGCCCGCTCCTCGGCATGTCGGTGGCCTTCGCCGCGTCCGTCGCGGGTGCGGTGGCCGCGATCGAGCTGCGCGCACCGCTGGCCGTCGTCATCGGGCTCGCGGCGCTGGTGGGGGTCACCCAACCGGCCGTCGCGTCCGCGTCCCGCGCGCTGTGGGGCCGGCTCGTGCCGGCGGGGCCGCAGCGCCAGGCCGCATACGCGTACGAGGCCATCAGCACGGAGGTGTTCTTCATCCTCGGCCCCGGGGTGGCGGGGGTGCTGGCAGCCGCACCCTGGGCGGGTACCGGCGTCGTGGTCACGGCGACGCTGATGCTGGCAGGCGGGCTCGCCTTCGCCCTGACGGGCACGGTG
>JALYQB010000189.1 GCA_030856045.1 Actinomycetota bacterium | reverse complement strand
CACCGTGCCCTCGGCCAGCTCCGGAGCGCGGGTGCGCCACGTCGCGTACAGCGCGCGCAGCAGCCGCCACGGCGAGGGCGGCAGCTCCACCGCGCCCTCGTTGACGTGCCGGCCCCACGGGGTCGCGCGGTAGCGCCCTCGTGGGAAGGTCAGCACCAGCGTGGTCGGCACGGCGATCAGCCGCCCTCGACGAGCACGGATGCACCACCGAAACTGCCGTAGCCACCCTGGTCGCTTCGCCTGATCGATGCTCGCATCACTCGAAGTATCCCACAGGCCCGCATCGTCTCTGCCAGATTACGATGCCGCTGCGCGTCTTCAGCTACCTTCTCGCCGACCAGCGAACGATCCCCGAGCAGGGACCAGATCGTGTCCCTGTCCAGTGGAACCGCCCACAGCGGCCAGCGAAACGCACTCCGCTTCCAGTCTCGATCACATGCGCTGGTGCGCAGGACATTCTTTCCGCCCGGAGCGGTCACGATCTTGGTGGGAAAGAAGGTGAGGCCGAGAAGAGCCAACCAGTCCGCACCAGGAACGCCGAGTCGCTTCTCCGTCGATGGGTTGGTGGCGCGCAACGCGTAGACCCGGTCACCCTGGGAGCTCCAGGACAACGTGGGCAGCGGGCTGCTCTCGAGCCAGGGACCGAGCAGTGCTTCCTGGAAGCGCTCGGCGTCGACCCGGTCGGCGAGCTCCCGCACCATGACGAGAAACTTTTGGTTCCCCGCAGTGAAGTGCAGGTGCGTCGGCTTGCCGTTCCCCTTTCCGTCTACCGCTCCTTCGGAGAGCAGCGCGCAAAACAAATCGGCGTCGGCCCTTCCGTCCTCGATCGTCGCGGCGACCGCTTCTGCCCAACGACGCAGAAGATCAGGCACCGGCTTCACATCGTCGAGACACTCGCCGGACGGCCCGGTGAGGACCACGCTTTTCCGCCACCGGGCCCGGTCCGCGTCCAGCACGGCGATCAGCTCGGCAGCGGTCTGCGCACCACTGACCACCGGAACCGGCACGATGCCGTCGATCCACCGCAGGGTAGGTTCTCGTCCGTCACGGTGAAGCACGTCGAGCGTCCCGAGCGCGGCCAGGAACCCCAGCGGATTCCCGCCGTCCAGTCCGGGCAGCTCGATACCTTCCGTCACTGACCTCCTCCTCCTTCGGTAGCGCGTTGCTCGCTGGCCCGATGGTCGGCCAGCCGAAGGATCGCTTCCAGCCAGGCCAATCCGTACCAGCCGTACCGGCGGACGCACCGCCAGAAGCGCTGCGGCACCCCCGAGTCGAGTCTGAGCAAGCCGTGATCGCTCGAGGCAGTGAGCTCCATGCCGTCCCAGGTCACGCGAAGCTCTTGGGGGGCGGGCTCGTCCGCGACCGGCACGAACGGTCTGGCATACCCATGATGGCTCGCAATCAGGTGCAATACGAGATCCCAGTCGGCTGCCCGGGCGCGCAGCACATCGTCGTGCTGCACCAGTGCCAGCGTGGCGAGCTCGTGCCGGGTGCCGTCCGGATACCCGGCGGCCCGCTGCGCACGGCGCCGCTGCCGCGGATCCGTCGATTGCAGCAGCGACTTCGCGAGCGGCTGCCCGTCGAGAGCGACGTCGCCGTCACGCAGCATGGTCTGGAACCGGGAATCCACCTTGCCGAGATCGTGCAGGCCGGCTGCCAATGCCAGATCGGACACGATACCTGCTGGCAGATCACACCCAATGGCCAGACGACGGGCCCACCCTTCGACGTCAGCCAGATGCCGGGAGAGCGTCACCTCACTGCCGAGGAAGGAACTCGTGGCGGGCTCGGAATCAGCGCTCGACCCCCGCCTGCGACTGGTCAGCGCGGGAACCCGGCGCCGGGACCGAACGACGAACATCTCCGGAGGCTCCTCGCCGGGCGCTGCCGGCGGGGTCAGCTGAACCCGGAGGACATCCGTACCGCTCCACTGTGTCCGTAACGCACCGATCACGTCCGGTAGCCACCGGTTGGCGGGAGGCTGCGGCAGTTCAAGCCTGTCGAGCCATTCCACGACCAGCTTGCGGTCCAGTCCGACCTCATCGTTGTCCGGTGGGGGCAGTGGTATCGGCGGTGTCGGCGTCCCGAACTGCTGCGCCATGGCCGGATGCAGGCGCAGCACAGCGCGCCCCCGTTGGGTCGCCTGCACGGCAGTGCCGAGATCGGTCACCGTCGCCGTCGAGCCCGGGTCCCAGTTGTGGCCGGTGATACCCCCGTACGTGGCCGGCACGACGATCGTCGAGCCGGGTGTGAGCCCGGAAGCCGTGGTGATCACCGTGCTGTCGTCCCCGGACCACAGCAATGCGGGACGCAGGTCTCCACCTCCCGCCGGTGCGGGGTTCTGCGCCTCGGTCTGACCGATCGCTACATCGGCGAAGGACGTCACGGACTCGCCCTGGTCAGACTTGCCCGGGTCGGGCCTGACCGCGAGCCAACGCCGCGCAGCCGCCAGCGGGACCTGCATCGCCTCACCACTGCCGGGCGGGCACAGCGAGACGACGGCCGTCACCCGGTGCCGAGCAGCCTCCGCCTCCTCCTTCGAACCGTTCGCTCCGTGGAACGCGTTCTCCTGCACATCGGCTCGCCACACGATGGTCACATCGACACCGTCCCGTCGCAGGCCGTGCAACCAGTGCGCCGGATCGGGGTCGGCGTCCGGGTCGATCGAAGTCTGAACCCAACGGTCGAGGTGGCTCGGCATGAGGATCGGGGCCTCGGGCGCCGGGCTGCTCAGCGTCATGCGTGTCGTCGCGTCGAGGTCGAGGGCGTCGATGCCGAAGTCCAGCGTCCGGTTCTGCAGCCATGCCCAGGTGAGTCGTAGCCGGTCGCCGTACACCGGGTCCTCCGCTTCGGCGGCGACGTCTGCCGAAGTCGCGAGGATCACCGTCCTGGCCGGACGCCTGCTCGCGGTGAGATCCCCTGCCCTGTCGACCCGGCCGAAGCGCTGCACCAGTGCGTCGAGCGGCGCGCACTCGGTGACCAGACCGTCGAGGTCGAGATCGGCCCCGGCTTCGATTGCCTGCGTGGCAACGAGCACGAGAGGCGTATCCCCGTCACGACGTTCGCGCCCGGTTCGCAACCGGTCCCGGTACTCCGCCAGCAGGACGTCACGATCGAGAGAGCGCATCCGACCAGTGAGCAGAACGGTCTCGATACGGCGCCCGGTCAGCAGCTGGTACACGCGGGTCGCGGTGTCCACCCGGTTCACCACGACGCCGACGGTCCTGACGCCGGGCTCACCCAGCATGGTCTGCGCACACGTGGACGCTGCCTCGGCAAGCGTCGCGCGGTGCCGGCCCCCGTCGGTGCCGGTGACCTTCACGAGCACGGCACTCGCGGGCTTCGAGGCCGCCAGGCGCCGCGCAAGCACCGGCGCAACCGCCGGATCGCGGTCCTCGGCTTCGAGGCGGAGAGCGTCGCCAGCCCGGGTAGGAGTGGCGGACAGCTCGACCACCGCCCACCGGTCGGGCAGTCCCGTTTCAGCGGGTGGTCGGTACCGGGTGTGGATAGCCTCGAGCGTCTCGGCGAACGGTCGCGCCAGGTGCACCTCGTCGAGCAGGTAGAGAACGTCGTTGCCGAGCAGCCCGGCATGCACCGGGCGCATCCCACGGCTCACGCCGTAACCGCGGAACAGCAGCCTCGACCCGACCTGGTCCACCGTGGACACGATGACGGTGGGGACGTCCGGGCGGCGTGACCAGTCGTCGTCCCGAATGATCCCACCACGTAGTTCGGCGTACTCGAGGGGCGGCTGGCCCTCGTCCGAACCCGCCAGGGCGCGGAGCCGGTCGGCGACAATCCGGAGCAGCCCGCTGCGAGCGAGCTCGAGCCTGCGGGCGATGTGGGCCGCTCGTTCCGCTGCCTGGTGCACGACGATCCGACGGTCGACGACGAACACCATCCGCCGCGGCTGGTCCCCCCGTAGCGCGAGCAGGAAGATCGCGGCATCGAGGGCGGCGGTCTTGCCCGCACCGGTCGGCAGGTCGAGCAGTGTCGGCCATGAGCCCGTCTGCGCTACCTGGTCGACCAGTCGGCTCTGCCACGGGAACGGATCCGGACCCGGCTTGTCGTCCTCGCCGTGCAAGCATCGGAAGTAGTCTGGGAAGTCGTGCACACCCAACGATGCGGTCACCGCTGCTCCTGCCCGTCCTCGTGCACCGGCAGGAAGAGGCCGTAGCCGAGGTAGCGTCCCGCCCCCAGTAACACCGGTCCCCTGATCTTCTCGGCGAAGGTGAGCCCGACGTGCACGCACTGCCGCACCTGGCCGCTACCTGCGGCGATGAACCGGGGGAACTGCCGCCGAACGCGGCCACCGCTCGGATCACCGGCCGGGGCGGGTGGCACGCCTGAGATCATCCCCACCGGTGAGACCACCACGTCGACGGGTTCGGGCAGTCCGCTGTGGACACACGACCTGGCGATGATCTCGCGGGCAGGCTCGTCGGCCGCCGGCTGCCGCCTCGGATCGTGCAGGCCGCGGACGAGCCGGTCGAGCGCCACCGGGGTCGCCGAGACCCAGTGACACGCCGGGCGGCACCAGGTCGTGCGGCGCAGTGCGTAGGGAGCGTCCGACCAGGTTTCGTCCGGAGGTGCCACGCGCGGTGCTCCGAACGTGAGCTGGTCGTCTCCGCCGCCCCAGCGCACTCCGAGACCCGCTTGTCGCCATTCCCGGAGGGCGTCCTCGATGACACCCCGAGACTCCCCGGCGGGAAACACGAGCGCGACGCCACGCACCAGCCCATCGGCCCATCGATGACCGACATCGGCCAGCGGCATGATCGCCAGGTGCGGGCGCGGCAGTCCGTCGGGGAACAGCCCCGAGATGAACGGGGCGCTCGAGTCCGATGCGCAACCGAGGAGGGCCTCTCGCACGGCTCGTGCGAGTTCGAGTGTTCGTGTGATACCCACCTGGGGCGATCGCTCGCCGTCCGGTGCCCACCGTTGTCGTTCCAACACCACCCAGTCGCCGCCGAGAACGCCGGACGGTTCGATCCACCGGGCCTGCTCCGGGGCCCCGTACCTCGTCATCGGCGCCGGCAACACCCGCTCACGAGAACCCTGGTGTCGGACGAACTCACGTTCCAGCCGGTCCATCAGTCCTGCGCGCGGTACCCGCAGGACGGTCTCGCCGTCGGGTCGCGGCACGAGGGTGGCGGTGCCCGCTGGGGGGTCGCCGACGGAGCACGAGACCAGGGTCGACGAATGGCCGAGTCTCGCTACCCGGGCGAGCACGGCATCCAGCGTTGCTCGGGTCGCCGCGGTGGGCTCGGCGTCGGGCCAGAGGAACCAGACGCGAGGCTGGGCCGGGGTGACCGTCGGAAAGGTGCGTGGTTGCCGGTTGCGAGTCTCCGGGAGAACCTGGAGCGCTGCCGCCATCACGCTTCCCGACTCGCTGCCGGTCGCCATCGCGGCCTTCCGGACAGCGTCACGGTAGGCGGCGTCGGCCGTCCGTACCGCGGCTCCGGCTCGCTGCACGGCTTTCAGGTCACCCGTCGCCTGCGCCCGTCGGAGCGTGCCCGCAGCACTCTCCCGAGCCTCGTGCTTGCCGTCCACGGACGTCAACACCCTCGCGTCGTTGCCCGGAACGTAGAACGTGACGACTCGTCGACGTGCCACGCCGTTTTCTGGGCTGCACACCAGCGTTGGTGCACCCTGCTGCTCCAGCCAGCTGAGTGCGGCGCGCTCGGCCGGGTCGGCATCATCGGAGTCAGCCCAGGTGGCGACGAGCGCCGAGAACAGCCGGGCCGGGTGGGGTGGCCACTCCGCCCGGCTCCGATCGTTGTACTCGGTCGCCCCGTAGCGACCGGTGAGCAGGTCAAGTGCAACGGCGAGCATCAGGTCTCGTCCAGGCCCGCCACGGCCACGTCCTGGCTCCGACGGATAAGATCGACGAGCCGGTCGCTCGGGCGCAGCAACATCTCCCCGTCACGCCAGCCGAGCCCGCACTCGTCGGCGTGCTGAGCCGCCTCGGACACCAGCGCGACGGCGGCGAAGCCGTCCAGTTCCACGGTCTCGACAGCCCCGGCGCGGCCGACCAGGTCGAAGGTCAACGCCGCACGAGGGACCAGGACGCAACGACTCCGCAGGTCGAATCCCTGCTCGTAGGCCAGCACGGTCGCCGCGAGTCCGAGCGCCGCCAGTGCAGTGCGAGCCGCGTTCTCCGCCGTGGTCCGCCGCTCCGCCGGCACCGGCTCGCCCGTCACGTTCGAGGGGAAGCGCAGCCGGCGAAGCTGGATGAACGAGAGCACGGTCGTGCCGACGATCTGCTCGGCCGTGACACCGCCAGCCTTGGAGTCGATGGACGGTGTGACGTTGCCATGGTTGATCAGCGAGGGACGCCCTGGACGATCCCCGCTTCGCGCGTAGAGCTTCGGCTTGTTCTTGTCCTGGGTCGCCTGACTCGCGTCCAACGTCCAGCCGAGCTCGTCGGACGTCTCGTAGATGGTCCCGGCCTTGACCTCGATACCGGCGGGGTCGATGCGGGATGAGGTCCGAACCCCTCGGCGGACTCCATGGGCGACGATCTCCGACGTCAGTGCGCGCTCGTACTTGGCGCCTCGTCCCCCTTTGGGGCCGGTCGAGTCCCACCCGCCGAAGACGAGGGTATGCGGGCTGTGGTGGAAGACAGCCGCGGCGTTCCGGCTGGTCGCCTCGGTGATCGCTCTGCCGGTCACGCCGTGACGGAAGAGGTTCTCGCCGTCGAAGCTGTCTCGTAGCAGGGCATCGAAGATCCGATGCGGCGCTTCATAGTCGCTGATCCGGTCGATCCCGAACAGCCCGCGCTCGGCGAAGTCGACCGACGTCACCGGTGCGACGAGCTGCCCAGCTCGGATGGCGTCCAGCAGCACCAACTCGAATCGGTTGGCCTGCGAAGCGACGGAGTCGAGCACGACGCTCCGGACTGTGGTCGCACCGTCTACACCCATCCCCACCCGATCCTCGACCGCGTACCGCGTCTCAGCTGAGTCCGGCGTTCCGTAGGTGGGGGGAAAGATCTTGTCGTCCGGCCCGCCGAGCGGTTCGAGCTCGAGCCGGCTGCGGATGCCGACGGCCTCCCCGATGACGGCGGCGTGCAGTCGATCGTAGGTCAGGGACATCCAGTCTCCTCAGTGATCATCCGGAGGCACGGCGCACGACCGGGTAGCAAGCATGGATCTCGGCAGGTAGGCCATAGTACTACTCTACTTCTTCGGAAGTCTCCGGTAGGCTTCTCGGTGGACCTCGTGGCAGCTCGTCTCCGTTGAAGTCGCAGCAGTCGGGTAGTGATCAAGCTCGATCTCACGAGCTGCCACGAGGCCTCGACGACCGGACCCGGGAACCAGACAGTGCGGCCGAACGCGGCCACGGGAGATGTCGACCAGATGAGACACGAGGGGCGGGCGCAGCAAGTCCGACGGTGTCCGGCCTGTGGTCAGGTCCGGCGGCTGGGCTTCGCGGACGAGACGGCCCGGCAGGGGCGTTACGGCATCGCTGTTGCCGTCGTCTGCCCGTGCCGCGTACCAGCGCTGCGGAAGGTACTGCGAAGCCTGGTGCGCCCAGGTGTGCGACGGGTCCACTTCTCCAAACAGCAAGATCGCGATCGGCGGGAGGTCCTGTCCCGGATCCTCTGCGAGGACTTTCGAGCTCTCTTCGTCGTCAGCCGAGGCCGGGAGCCAGAGGCTCGCTCGGCGTGCTGGGCCCAGTTGGTGCCGCTCCTGCTCGACCACGACGTCGCCGAACTCGCGATCGAACGGATGCAAGGCGGCGAGGACCGCGACCGCCGGGACATCCGTGACGCGCTGGTGCGTGCCAGCGGGACGGCTGACTTCGCTTATCGCCACGTCGAATCGACCGATGATCCGCTGCTGTGGCTGGCCGAATCGTGGCGTGGGCTGCGGGAACGGGTGGCTTGTGGCGGACGCGGATCGCTTCGCTCCTAGGAGGCCGCTGAAAAACCCGGCTGGGCGGGCGGCGTGTCCGCGAGGGGTCACCGACCGGTCTGGGATGATCTTCGGGTGCAGGGTGTGGAGGGGTCGGGTCGGGAGTTGTGGGACGCCGGGGAGGTGGTGGGGCACCTGGTCGCGGAGGGGAGCATGTTCGCGTTCCTGGCCGCGCACCGTGTGCGGGTGTTTCCCGATGAGCAGTACGCGGATCTGTTTTCCCCGGTGGGTCGGCCGTCGTTGCCGGCGACCCGGATGGCGG
>JALYQB010000560.1 GCA_030856045.1 Actinomycetota bacterium | reverse complement strand
GCACTGCTCCGCTCCCTGCGCGCCCCGGACCTGCCGCGGCTCGACGGGCCGGTGCTGCTGCTCGACGACCGGGTCGACACCGGCTGGACCATGGCCGTCGCGGCCCGCGCGCTACGCCTCGCCGGCGCCCCCGCCGTGCTGCCGATGGCCCTCGCGGCGACCGCTTAACTCCAGCTCTCCTCGGACTGGTTGAGTCGCTGAACGATACGGTCCGGTGGGTCCAGGGTGTGTGTGACCTCCTTTTCCCGAAGCTCGTCACGGCACGACATGAATTCGCTCGGCGTCGACGATGTCTACGCCTGGGCCGAGCTGGCCAGGAGCACCAGCGCGTTGAGAGCCCCGTTGAGAGTGAACTTGTTTTCGCTGCTCAGAACCGGTGAGCAGCGTTTAGAGTTCCGTTGAGGGTGGCGCGTGGCAAGCTGCCAGGCCGCGCTCGGGTCGGTCGGTGACTGCCGGACGCGCTCCACAATGCCGGCCCTCTCCAGCTCGTCGAGGCGCTTGATCACCCACGGCCTCCGACGAGCAGCGCGCCGCCGCCGAGCAGATGACCGAGGCTGAGCTCGCCGTGTTCGATCTGTTGACCCGGCCAGGCCCCGACCTCACCCCGGACGAGCGCGAGCTGGTGCGGCGCATAGCCAGGCAACTGCTGGCCGGATCATGAGCCGACCGGCGGGGCGCTACGGTGCTCGCCCAGTCACGGACACCGAGAGACGGTGATCACCATGAGCGATGACAAGCCCGGCAAGCCGGGTCGACCCCTCGCCCCGCTCGACCCCGCCCTGTTCGAGCCGCCCGAGATGCTCGCCGCCCTGGCCGCACAGGACATCGGCACCGTCTACCGGGGGCTCACCGAGGGCGGGATCAGTCAGCACCAGATCGCGCGCCACACCGGGCAGTCCCAGTCGGAGGTCTGCGAGATCCTGCAAGGCCGCACGGTCGGCATGTATGCGGTGCTCGTGCGCATCTGCGAGGGCCTCGGGCTGCCGCGGGAGCTGATGGGCCTCTCCTACGGCGAGCGCGGCACCTACGCTGGCGGTGTCACGGACACCGAATCCTCCCGGGAGGGGGTGAGCGCGAAGATGAGACGTCGCGCTCTCATCGCAGCTGGCGGCGTGGCCGCGTTCGGCCAGGCGGTGCTCGGCAGGTTGCTGCAGCTGCCCGGTCCGTCGCCGGTGGCGCTGCCGCACCGGGTCGACTGGCTCCATGTCAGGAAGGTGCGAGACCTGACCCTGCGGCTCAGGGACGCCGGCTGCGCTCACGGGTCCGATCCGGAGATGTGCAGCGCCGCCGCCGCGCGGGCTACGGAACTCCTGCACGTCCCGGGCCCCGAGCCGGTCAAGCGGGCGCTCATGACCGCGGTGGCCGAGCTGCACATCGAGGCCGGGTCCGCCGGGCTTGACGCGGGTCTCTACGACCGCGCCATGCACCACTTGACGCGGGCGCTGGACGTGGCCACCGAGGTCGGCGACCCTTGCTGCCAAGCCCTCGCGCTGAACTATGCCGGGCTGGCCACCGTGGAGCACGGCCACCCGAACGACGCGCTGAAGATGCTCCAGCTCGGCCAGGTCAAGGCGTGGGACATCGCCCCGAGCGACGAGCGCACGGGGACCGTCGGAGTGTGGATGCGGGCGGCACTCGAAGCGTGCGCCCGCGCGGACTCGGCCACCGCGTACAGCGCGCTCGGGCAACCGGAAGCGGCAGAGACCGAGCTGGCGAAAGCGCGAGAGCTGTGGCACGCCGCACGCACCGACGCCAACGGGGACCTGGACCGGCCGGCCGCGTGCTTCGAGCTGGACCGCGGACGCCTCGACGTCGCCGAGCAGCTGGCCACGGCGTCGGTGCGCCGGTGGGACGGCATCAGCGAACGCGCCCGCATCCGGTCCGGCATCGTGCTGGCCACGATCCACGTACGTGCCGGCGAACCCCGCGGTCTGCAACTGGCCCACGATGCGATTACCGGGGCGGCACAGCTCGGCTCGGTGCGTGCCCGGACCCGGCTGGAACCGCTGGCCGACGCGCTGGCCGCCCGGCCCGGCGCCGATCCCCGCGAGCTTGCCGTGATGGCCCGGAAGGTCGCTGCGACCCGCGTGTGACCGGCAACGCGAGCACGCCGGAGGTCACGCTGGGCGCTCGCCCGACCCCCCCTGTCGTGACGCGCAGTCGATGAGGGAACGCAGGTGCTCGTCCAGTTCCGCCACCGCCCGGTCGGCCTCGCGGGTGCGCAGCGCGTCGCGCACCCGGCGCAGCTCCCGAGCGGCGAGCGCGGACCCGGTGCGTACGGCCAGCTCGGCGGCGCGGGCGGCTTGCACCACGGCGGCGTCGTCCGCTCCGGTCCCGGCCAGCGCAAGCGCAAGCAGCGCGGCGTACCGCGCGCGGTCCCGGTCGTAGCCATCACCGAGGGCGCTCAGCGCGGTCGCGAGCAACGGCACCGCGTCACCGTGGCGGCCCAGCTCGACGTAGGCGACACCGCGCTGGAACGCCAGCCTGTCGGGCCCGGCGAAGTACACCCATGGCGGCGCGTCCTCGGGGTGCTCGGCGGCGGCGTAGGTGAGGGCCGCGGAGCGGTCCAAGGCGCGCTCGGCGGCCTCGGCGGCGCCGTCGAGCGCATGTCCCCGTGCCTCCTGCTGGGCGATCAGCGCGAGCACGGCGTCGGAAACCCGGCCGGGCTCGCGCTGCCCGGCCTGGGCGAGCCCGACCGCCCGCCCGGCGTCGCCCGCCGACCAGGCCAGGTGTGACTTCAGCGACAGCACAGACGTGATCATGTCGTGGTCACCGATCTCCTGGGCGGCCTCCAGCGCGCGGTCGTAGTGCCCCGTCGCCCCGACGCGGTCCATCCGGTCCTGGTGCATCCACGCCGCGAACTGCCGGTAGTGGGACCCCACCTCCAGCAGCTCGCGGCGCACCGGTCCCCGCGCGTCCCACGCCATCGCGTCGATGACGCCGACCTGGGCGAGCACCGGCGGCAGCAGCAGCCGGGCGCCCAGCACGTCCTCGGCGCGGCGCTGCTCGGCGAGCATCCGGCGCAGGTGTTCCACCACCGCGGGGTCGGTACGCCGAGGGTCGGCCAACGCCCGTTCGAAGCGCTCCATCTCATCCGGGGCTGCGGACGCCGGTGTCACGGCGGCGGCCGCGACTTCCCACGCGGCCAGCAACGCCCCGCTCGCGTCGAGGGCAGCGTCCAATGCCCTTGCGACCCCGCGGGAGGGCCAGCGGCGACCGTGCTCGACGTGGTGCACGTACCCGCGCGCCACGTGGGCCGCGACTGCGACGTCGGCCAGTGACAGCCCAGCGTCGGCACGCCGCCGCGCCAGCTCGGCGGCGAAGCCGGCTCGCCCGGTCCCGTCCATCGTGTCGTCTGTCTCCTTCGCTGTCGCCCCGGCTGGTGACGACACTGGAATGCTGACCAGCACCCAATTTGCCGCCACAGTAGTCCGGATGATCACCACCCAGCGGTGGCCCCTCGCCGTCACCGATGTCCGCACCGGCCTCGCCCACCAGATGACCGACGAAGCGGCTGCCGTTGGTCGCCGGTCCGGTTACTACCCGGCGATGTGCGGCGCCCTCGTGCTCGCTGCGAGCCTGGCGACACCCGACCGCGGCACGTGCCGGTGGTGCGTCCGGGCCGGTGCCCAGTGACGCCACCCGGGATGATGTATCCAGCGCAGCTGTGTCGCGACGTACGGACACGGCCCACCAAACCGCGGACACGCGCCACCAGAGTGGCCTACACGCGCGACGAAACCCGCAGACATGCGCCACCAAAATGGGCGACACGCGCCACCGGAGTGCGCGACACGCGGGGGTTACAGGGGGACTAGGTCGTCGGCGTGGATGACTTCGCGTCGCAGCTCCGCCGGGAGGTCGTGGGTGGAGCGGCCGATCAGCGCGGGCAGCTCCGCGGCGTCGTAGCCGACCATGCCCCGCGCCACGACGCCGCCGCGCGGATCGACGAGCTCGACGACGTCGCCGGCCTCGAACTCCCCGTCGACGCCGATGATCCCCGCGGCGAGCAGCGACCGGCGCCGCAGCACGACCGCGGCGACGGCGCCGTCGTCGAGCAGGAGCCGTCCTGGGGCATCAGCGGCGTGGCGCAGCCAGAAGCGC
>JALYQB010000168.1 GCA_030856045.1 Actinomycetota bacterium | reverse complement strand
CCTGCTGGTGATCGAGGGTGGGCACGGGGGTGCCGTTGAGCTGCGGCTGTTCGCAGCCCTTGCCGAGCTTGCACAGCTGGCCGGGTGGATGGCGCTGGACGCCGGGAAGCACGGTCTGGCCCAGCGGTACCTGTTCACTGCGCTGCGGGCGGCACGCGAGGCTGGTCACCACGCCTTGGCTGCCCACGTCCTGGGTGACCTCGCATTCCAGGCCGCGAGCCGCGGATACCCCGCCGATGCGGTCCCCCTGGGAGAGGCCGCCGCTCGCGTCGCCGCCACCGCGTCCGCAGGCGTGCGCGCGTCGGTGCAGACCCGGCTTGCCTATGGCTACATCCTCGCCGGACGGCTCGATGACTTCGACCGTGCCTACGGCAGGGGGCTGGAGCAGATGGCCGGTCGGGACCCGGACAGGGACCCAGCCTGGATGTACTACCTCACACCGAATCATCTCGACACGCAGGCCGGATACTCCCTCACTCACGCGGTGGCCCTCGCCACAGTCGCAGACGGCCGCCGAGACCGCCGGTCCCTGCTGCGGCGTGGCGAGCAGCTGCTGCGTACCGGCGCCCATGACCTGCCGCTGAGCCACCCTTCGCAGCGCCGTGCCCTGTTCGAGGGCGCGTGGCTGTCCGTCGCGGCCGCCTGCCGTGGGGACTTCGAGCAGGCATGCGCCACCGGACAGCTCGCCCTCACCAGGCTCGAGAACGTGCAGTCGGCCCGCAGCGCCGATGTCTTGCGGCTGCTCGCCCGCCGGCTGCGCCGTGCCCGCCGTAATGAGTACGTCGGCGACTTCCTGCCCGTGCTCGATCGGGCGCTGGGTACCCAACCTGTCCCGGCCTGATGGGCCCAGTGCTGGTCATCGGAGCCGGCGTCACGGGCCTGACGACCGCCGTCACCCTCGCCGAAGCCGGCCACCCCGTGCAGGTGCGCACCGCCGAACCACCCGAGATCACGACATCGGCGGTCGCCGGGGCGTTGTGGGGGCCGTGGCTCGTCGAGCCTCGCCAGCGGGTGCTCCGCTGGGCCGAACACACTCTTATCGCGCTACGCGACCTTGCTGCCGATCCCGGTACTGGGGTGCGACTAGCCTCCGGAATCGACGTCTCGAACGTGCGCCACGACCCGCCCGACTGGGCGCACTTCCTTCCAGGCCGCCGACCCTGCACCGACGACGAGCTACCGCCGGGTTACCGGTACGGCATCCACTACACCGCGCCTCTGGTGGACATGCCCCGCTACCTGGCGTACTTGCAACGCCGACTCCGCAATGCCGGTGGCACGGTCGAACTCCAACATGTCCATAGCATCGACGACGTCGCACCGGACTGGCCGATCGTCGTGAACTGCGCCGGGCTCGGCGCCCGCACACTCGTGCCCGACCCCGAACTGCATCCGATCCGGGGCCAACATGTGATCGTCACCAATCCAGGTATGACCGAGTTCCTCGAAGCCGACACCGGCGACTCCCCAGACCTCATCGCGATCTACCCGCACACCGATCACGTCGTCCTCGGCGGCACCGCTGAACCCGGCCAGTGGAACCGTGAACCGGACCCCGACACCGCCCAGACGATCCTCGCGCGCTGCATCGCCGTCGAACCCCGCCTCGCTGACGCCCGGCCCATCGACCACCGAGTCGGCCTCCGACCGACCCGACCCGAGATCCGGGTCTCCGTCGCACAGCGACCGGACGGAACCGTCATCGCCCACAACTACGGCCACGGCGGCGCCGGTGTCAGCTTCTCCTGGGGCTGCGCCACAGAGATCACCGAGCTCATCCTCGGGATATGCACGACCTGATGGCTCGGTCTGCGCTGCTTGAGAAGTGCGGATATCCAGGATTAAGCCTCAGATCTAACCTTGGGCGGTAGGACAGCAGCAGGGAGGGCTCGGTGGAGGAACCGCGCAGTGCTGGCGCGTTGGGTGCGGAGTTTCCGTACAAGCTGACAACGATGTGCTACATCGAAGTAGCCCGTGACGGCAAGGTCGCCTTCGGCCGACAGCGGTTCTTATCAACGGGCTCGTTCCGGCGAGTCGCGCCTGTATGCGGTCTGGCCAGGGCAGTGGTACAGCCACCTGTTCGCCATCGACGACCTCGATGAGTACGTCCGTGCCTTCGGTGTCGTGCATGAGGAGAAGCGCACCGGGCTCGCCGACCATGAACATCAGGTCCGTTGGGAAATCCACCCTTTCGAGAAGAACCCCAACGGTTCGTACGTCACCGTTGAGATCCGTCTTGACTGTGGATGTGAGTTCGCGATCTCCAGACGTTCGCCCAGCAGATGCACGAGCAGAAGGGCTGGGACGTCGCCACCACGAGAGGCTTCGGCGGCAGTGAGGTCGGCTCCGGCGATCAGCTCAGAATGCGGCTGCTCCAGTGTTGCCGGCATGTCGAACTCCCCAAGCGAGCGTGAGCAGTGTCCACGCGGAGAGCTGCTCTTCCGCCAACCGTGCCCAGACGCGGGCGAACTCGGCTTCCGTTTCCGGCCAGGTTCGCCCGGGTGCCAGGCGTTTCGCCCAGGTGCGCACGGCCAGGTCGGCGAAGGGATACAGGGCGTAGTCGTTGGTGAGGTCCGCGACGGTCGCGCCAGCCGTCCACGGCCCGATACGCGGCACCGCCTGAACCTCGTCCACCAACGCCGCCGGGTCCAGTGCGGCCCACTTCCGGCCGAACTCCAGGCAGGCTTCGGCCGCAGCCCGCAGCGGGCTGCGCTTGAACGCCATCCCCAAGCGCGTGAACTCGGCGTCCGGTAGCGCCAGCACCGTTTCGGGTGTTGGGAAGAGCCAGGTCTCGCCGAGCGGTGTGGTCACCGGTTCACCGTGGGCGCGGCAGAAGGCGCGGTAGAGCTTGCGAGCCTGTCCTGCGCGGATGACCTGCCGCACGATCGAGGTCGCGAGGGCGTCCCACAGATCGGGGTTGCGCCAGCGCGCTACCGTTCCCGCCTCCCGCAGAGGCGTGACCACGGCCTTCGTCCCGGTCAAGGTTGCCGGGTCGACCACGTCGATGACCGGTGGTTCGCCAGCACCTGACACGAGACGAGCAGCGGTCTCCTGACCACCAGAGCCGTCGGGTGTGCTGGTCAGCGCCCACACCGAGGCACCACAGCGAACCGCGCGGTAGGCGGTCCCGGTGTCGGTGAACACCCAGGAGGGGTGATCCGTCATCACGGCGGCAATGATCACGGCGGCATCCTTTCGATCATGCTGCGAGTAACCATCATGCCGAGCCGACCTCCTTTCGATTCGGACGTGGGCAGGCGTGGCGGCGGGTGTCGTCGACAAGACGAACTCGCCCCTGCGCGACGTGAGCGCGCTGCTTGGCCAGGCGGGTTCAGCAGACGAGCCATCGGTCTGGAGCCAGAGGCCGGCTGGCTTGGTCCGGGCGAATGCCGGGGCATGCCGGGTCTCCGGGGCGGGCAGGTCGAGCAACGTCGAGCAACGCGGTGATGACGTCGGTGGTGGTGGTGGTGGTGGTGGTGCCGGTCTGGCGCCAGAGGACGGCTGCGTGGTCGTCGTCGCGGCAGCGGGCGGCCAGTGCGTCGTGCTCGCCGGATCAGCACGGTCTCGATGTGCACGTCGCGGACCCGCAGGGCCCTGCACCGCGATGACCTGGTCGTTCTCGTCGTGGTGGTGCAGGAAGCCGAACCCGGTACGGCGCAGGTCCAAGATGCGGTCGATGGCCTCGCTCATGTTGACCTGGTCGGGTGGGATCGCGGGTGGTGGCGGGCACCGGGGTGAGCGATGGTGTCCGCCACCACCCGCGGACGGACGGGCTGCGGCGTTCGGGGGCAGCGCAGCCCGGCCGGGTCGTGGTGGCCTCGGGTGTAGCGGTGGTGCCAGGCGCTGGTGTGATCGGTGACCGCCCCGCAGGCGCAGCGGTACGTACCGGTGAGCATGCCCCGGTCACGGTGCAGCTCGACGGTCTGCGGCCGGCAGGCATACCAACGACGCGGAATCAGCGTGACATCCCACGGCAGCTGGCCACGGTGGCGAGTGTCGGGCGTACCCACCTTGCGCACCCACCGCCCAGCTCGTCTCCGCCTACCCAGCACCCGCAGCCTCCCTCGTAGCGTCCTTCGCGAACCGGCGCCCGGACAGCACACCCGCCCGCAGCGACATCGGATATCCATGGTCACCGGTCATAATCTGGACACATGGCCTCAGCGTCGGCGGCTCCAGACCGGCTTCCACTCGTCCGCCAGGAGCTACTCAAGCTGCGTCAGGGGCCGGCACTTGCGCACCCGACCGCGGTACTACGGCTCAGCCATGATCTGCGGCGACTGCTCGCCGGGCCCGCCGACGCTGCCACCGAGACAGTGCAGATCGTGGCCGCGCTGGTTTTCGCGATCGAGAATCTGGACCAGCACCATCGGCAGTACGCACGAGTCGACTTCAACCTGGACGACGAGCACTCCTATCCGACGCTCACCGAGCGCCAGGAATCCCTCGCCCAGCAACTGAAATGCGCGGCCAAGACGGTGCGACGTCATGCCGACCGCGCACTCGAGACTATCGCCGTACGCCTGCTCACCTCGGAGGGCATGATCCGAGCCGTCACCGACAAGCAGGTCAGCAGGCACGATGGGCTGGTCCGGTGGCAGCAGGAGGTCGCCCGCTTCTGGCGGCTCTCCGATGAGACGAGCGTCGACATCGTCTGTTCGGAGATCCCCGACGAGGAGCGACCCGACTTCGCATCTCCAAACGATCGCAACTACCTGCGCTATGCCAAGTTCGCTGACCTCGACAGCCTCATCTACACGCGGGGCCGGCTCGTGCAAGCCCTACCGAGTGTGAGCATCCGCGATTTCTCGCCCTCCGAGTATTACGGTGGCGAGGCCGACACCCTGGTGGTCATTGGCGGGCCGCCCTGGAATGCCAAGTTCCGTGAGTTCCTGCCACAGTTGCCGTTCCGCTTCGAGCCACACCCGCTCGGCGAGGACGATCCGCTGGTCGTCCCGTGTCTCGGCGATCGCAGACTCGGCCCCTCATGGGCCGCCGAATCCGCGCTGCTGTCCGACGTCGGGGTTTTCGTCCGGCTGACTCTCCTACAAGGGACCACCGTATTCCTGCTCGGAGGGTGTCTGACCCTCGGCGTCCTCGGCGCGGCCAAGTGCTTTCTGCATGGGGAGCGCGGCGCCGCGAACGTTCGCTATGTCACCGACCTGGTGGGCGAGTGCGACTTCGTCCTGGTGAGCGAGACGGCCCTCGTCGGAGGTATCACCGACGTCGCCGATCTCACGCGAGCTGCCCCATTGTTGCTGCTGGCCCGTGCTGCTGGTGGGCATTTCGACGTTCTGGCCGACAACACCGAGCGGCGCCCCTACCCGTGATCGCCCCGGACCGGCGGACGCCGCATTGCTACGTGATCAACCTGCGCCGCCGCCCGGACCGGCGGAAGATGATCACGTTCTCGCTGCCCTCCGTACTGCCGGTCAGCTTCACGTCGGACTGGCACGGCCCCTTCGACGGCCGGAGGTTGACGACCCAGGACATCACCACTTCCGGCTGCGAGCTGTTCCCGTGGCAGATCGACTCACCCAACCCCTGGTGGTCGCGCCCCCTGAAGTATGGAGAGATCGGCTGCGCGCTCAGCCACCTTCGCTGCTGGCGGGACATCGTGCAGACCGGCACACCGACTGCGATCATCCTCGAGGACGACGCCGTGTTGACGCCCTGGTTCCTGCCACGTCTCGTCGGCGAGATGCCAGCGGCGCTACCGCACTGCGATCTCCTCTACCTGGGCCGGGTTCCGCAGGCTCCCGATCGCGGCCACGTCGATGGCTTCGCCGTTCCTGGCTACTCGCACTGCACGTACGGCTACGTGCTCACCCAGCACGCCGCCCAGCACCTGCTCTCGGCTGGTCTGGACAAGGCCCTGATTCCGGTGGACGAGTTCCTGCCGGCCATGTACGTCAACCACCCACGCGACGATGTGCGGTCCCGCTTCCCGCCCCGGCTACGAGCGCTCGCGTTCGAGCCACCGCTCGTGCACCTGATGCCCAAGCACGTGGCGGGTAGCGACACGGAGGACAGTGAGCTCGTCTTCGAACCGTCAATCAGATGACCGCTGCCAGTGCGCCAGCAACTCCTGCAACCTCTTGCCCGGCCATGCCGCCCAGTGCGTCATCTGGTTGGTGCCCGTGACGATGTGCATCGGTGGCACGTCCGTTGTCACCACGGCGCCTGTCGCGACGTAGCTCCGCGGCCCGAGCTGCACGCCGCCCACCACTGTCGCGCCGAAGCTGACGACCACGTCCTCGTGCACCACAGGGGAAGGTTCGTCAACGTCCCACCAGCCGCGGTGTGGCCTGCTGTACTCGTGCACCAGGCTCCCCATGACGGTCGATCGCGACCCGATACGCGCACCGTCGCACACGAATCCGGCAACCCGTGCACCATCGCCGATGTTGACCCGGTCGCAGACGTACGCGCCGTACACGAGCCGCACGTCTCGCCCGACGAGCGCGTCGTAGCCGATGCGTACCTGATCCTCCCGAAGAGCACGCGCGGCGGCTGCGAGCGGCGACGGAGGAGTCCGGTCGGCTACGGTGAACACGGCGGCCAAGCGCTGTCGCGCCGATGTCTCACCTGATGTCGTCCTTGGCGGCTTCAGGGCTGAAGCCGCTCTGATTTTCCGAGGCTCGATGGTTCAGGTTCACAGCAGATGAGGTCAAGGAAGGAGCACCATTTCACTATACGAGAAAGGAAGGGACGCTCCCAAGCGCACGCCGGGCGACTGGATCTCGATCATCTTCGCCTGCCTCTTCTTCGGCGGAATAGGCGTAGCTATCTTTCTCGGTCTCACGGCCTCGGAGGACAGGTTCGAGGTGGGTGACTGTCTGCATTTCGAGGACGGGAAGTACAAGGGCGAGGATTGTGATGAACAGCGCGCCGACTCCAAGGTGTACGCCGCCAAGTCCGACGCAGATGACTGCGTCGACGTGCCGGGCACGTCCAGTACTTACTACGAACCAACATCCAAGGGTGGGAGAAACTGGTACTGCATCGGGGACAAGGACCTCGATCTGACCAAGGCGATCAACGGCATCAATACAGATGAATGCATCGTCGTGAACGGATCGGCGGCTGCCGAGAAGAGCCCCTGCGATGCGAGCGGGAGTCGCCCGGTACTGAAGGTTCTCAAGAACGTTTCAAAGATTTCAGTGGGCGCAGCATCAGGAAACGAGTTCTTTCCCAATGAATGCATCAGCAAGGGTGCGAAGGGTACGGAGCTCACGTACAGCTGGGGCCTCGAGGATGAGGGTCCGAACCCGATCCAATCATTGTCATGGGACCGCGTGCTCTGCCTCGGCAGCAAAGCCTGACGTGTTGACGTGCTGTGCTTGATCTAATTCTGAATACACGTCATCACGTGAGGACCGGGCCGACCAGGTACTCTCGATCACTTGAAGGACGATCATATGAAGGACGACCCGATTCCCATGGAACAGGTGATGGCGGCCGCGGAGCAGGACGGGCTCGGCGCCCTGTTGGAAAGTCTTGCATGGGATGATGCGAATACGTTCCGGCGAACGGCGGGTCGCAGGGTGCATCGCTTCGAGCACGGGCTGGTGGTCCCGACGAAAAAGGGACCGCTGACGTTACCGTACCGGGATCTGCGCATCTATCGCGACGAGACCCGTCACATCAACAACAACGTGTTGCAGTACGTCTCCACGGACTGGGTGTTTCAGCGCAGAGACGGGACGGTCTGGAAGACCCTCCTCACGCGCGGGAGGAGGGAGCCGGCGGACAGCGCCCTCGCCGCCCTGTACGAGCAGGCACTGACGACGACCTGCTTCCAGCAGCGCGACGAAGCGTGGCAGCGTCTGGCTGAGGGGGCCACGCTCACCTTCGGCTCGGTCGTCCTAGAAGTCTTGGGGCGACGAAGTCGGTGAGATCGAGTCAAGTTTGGTGCTCGCGGGTCGGATCTGACGGGCGTAACGTGGGATGCTGCCCGCTCTACAGCGCAACGACAGCGCACCTGACCTGCAG
>JALYQB010000139.1 GCA_030856045.1 Actinomycetota bacterium | reverse complement strand
CCGTCGACGCGTTGCGGGAGTACGCCACCGACTGGCAGGACCACCTGCTCGACGTGCCGAACCATCGAGACAACTGGGGCTTGGTCCAGCTGATCAGCCTCAGCGACGACGACCAGCTGCGGAACTGGCTGGTCGGATCCGATCGGTGAGCTGGCCGGGGGCCACGCGCGCAGACCACGACCAATTCTGCCGCGTCGAGGGATGGCGGCTGGTCCGCGACGCTCGTGGTCGCACCGGCACTCACCACGTCACCTACGAACTCGACCTACCGGACGGACGCGTGCTGCGCACCCGCGTCTCGCACCCCGCTGACCGGACTGACTACGGCGAGAGCCTCTGGAGTCACATCCTGCGAGACCAGCTCGAGGTGTCCGAGGTGCAGTTCTGGGCATGCGTGCGTCATGACGCCATCCCCGACCGGGGAATGCGACCAATCCCCGCCGAAGCCCTGCCGGCCGAGCTGGTACATCTGCTCATCTCGCGCGTCGGGCTCACGGACGCTGACGTTGCCGCGATGGATAAGGACCAAGCCGTGGCTCGGCTGAACCGGTACTGGACCGAAGGTTAGCTCCATGCCCGGCCATGCCGGGCATCTGGTGGTCCAGCAGCGCGGAGTACACTTCGCCGAAGTACGCTCCTCCATGTTAGGCACACCCGTGATCGACAAGCCCAGCCGGATCTTCGACCGCGACGTCGAGTGGCGCCATCTCGCCGCGTTCGCCGAACGTGCCGCCGACCGTCCCCAGCTGGGCGTGGTCAGCGGGCGCCGCCGCCAGGGCAAGACCTACCTCCTCGAGGCGCTGACCCGGGCGACCGGGGGCTTCTACTTCGGTGCCACGCAGGCCACCGAGGCGGAGTCCCTGCTGCTGTTCGGCGAGGCGCTGGGCGCGTATGTCGACGCCGCCGTGCCGCCCCGGTTCGCCGGGTGGGACGAGGCCATCCGGTACCTGTTCGCCGCGCAGCCCCGCGGCCCGATCGTCATCGACGAGTTCCCCTACCTGAGCAGGGCGTCCCCGGCCCTGCCCTCGATCCTGCAACGGGAGATCGACCGCGGCGTGGCCGCAGGAAGCTCCCTGTCCCTGCTGCTGTGCGGCTCCGCCATGTCCGTGATGGGCGGGCTTCTCGCCGGTTCCGCACCGCTGCGGGGCAGGGCGAACCTGGAGCTGGTCGTCCGGCCCTTCGAGCCCCGGCTGGCGGCCGACTACTGGGGTGTCGAGGATCCCCGGCTCGCGGTGCTGCTGCATGCGGTCGTCGGCGGGACGCCGGCGTACCGCCGTTTTGTCAACGACGACGCCCCCGGCTCGGTCGACGACTTCGAGGCCTGGGTGCTACGCAGCGTTCTCGACCCCGCCACCCCGTTGTTTCGGGAGGCCCGGTACCTGCTCGACGAGGAGGCCGACGTCCGCGACACCGCCCTCTACCACTCGGTGCTCGCCGCGGTCGCGGGCGGCAACAACACCCGCGGCGGGATCGCGAACTACATCGGCCGCAAGGCCGCCGACATCGGACACCACTTGAACGTCCTGGAGGACTGCCGCCTGCTCCGCCGCGAACCCGACCTGTTCCGCTCGGGCCGGTCGCGCTACCGGGTCGCCGAACCGCTGATCACGTTCTACCAGGTCGTCATGCGCCCGCAGTGGGGACTGCTGGAGAGCGGCCGCGCCGCGACGGTGTGGCCGGACGCGACGGCGCGGTTCTCCGCGCAGGTGCTCGGCCCGCACTTCGAGCAGCTGTGCCGCGAGTGGGCGCTCGACGCCCCGGCGCAGCTGTGGGGCGCGCTGCCCGGCGAGGTCGGCACGGGGGTCGTGGCCGACCCGGCCCGGCGCGGCCAGATCGAGGTCGACGTCGTCGTATTGGCCCCGGCGGTGCCCGGGGAGCCCCGCCGGGTCCTCTCACTCGGCGAGGCGAAGTGGGGCGAGACCATCGGCGCCCGGCACGTCGAGCGCCTGCGCCGCGCGCGCGACCTGCTCGCCGCCCGAGGCTACGACACCCGCGACACCGTCCTCACCGGCTACAGCGGAGTGGGGTTCGAGCCCGGCCTGCCGTCGGCCGGGCCCGAACCGGTACTGACCGTCCCACTGGGGATGCTGTACCGGCGGTGAGTCACGGGCAGCCGACGGTGGGCGGGTTCGCACCAAGGCCCGGCAGGCAGGCATCGCTGCCCTCACCGCCCTCGAGGGTGTCCGCACCCCCCTGCCCCAACAGGGCGTCGTGCCGGCCCCGCCGAACAGCTGGTCGTCCCCTGCGCCGCCCTGGATCGCGTCCGGTACGGCTGACAAGGTCGCCGACGTGATCGCCTCGGGCGCATTCGCGCGGACTCGACG
>JALYQB010000077.1 GCA_030856045.1 Actinomycetota bacterium | reverse complement strand
CACGCTGGGCTGCGCGGTTCGGGGCAGCTGCACTGGACCAGCGGCAACCAGTTCGACTTCTACGACGACGAGCCGACCGTCAACGGCGCTCTGCACACCGTCGATGCGCACTTCCGCGAGACGCTCTAGCCCCAGCAGGATCGCGAGCAACAGGAGAAGGCATGTCACAACAACTCCAGGACCGGCTCGACGTGATGGACGTCTGCACCCGGATGGCCTGGTACACCGACCGCAGGCAGTGGGACAGTCTCGTAGCGGTCTTCACCGACGAGGTCGCCGTGGACTACACCAGCCTGGCAGGCGGCGCTCCGGGATCGGTCGGCCGCGATGAGCTGGTCGGTTCCTGGCGCGAGCTGCTCGATGGGATGACCGCGACCCAGCACCTGGTCACCAACCACCTGGTCACGGTGGACGGGGATGCCGCGGAGTGCACCGCCCAGTTCCACGCCACCCATATCGCCGACGTGCCACACGGCGAGAACCGCTGGATCCTCGGCGGACATTATCGGTACGTGCTCACCCGCGCCGGCCACGGGTGGCAGATCTGCTCGTTGACGATGACGGTCGACTGGTCGAGCGGCAACCAGGCGATCCTCGGTGGCGCGGCATCCACAGCGGACGCAGGCACGGTCGCCGTGCGGTTCCTGGACGCGTTGTCGCGTTACGACATCGACACCGTTGCCGACTGCTTCGCCGAGGACGCCGTCCAGGAGATGCCATTCGCCCCACCGGGCTTCCCGAACCGGCTCGACGGGCGGGAAGCGCTGCGCAAGCTCTACGGCGGGCTGCCGGAGGCCAACCGGTCGATGAGCTTCCCCGTCCGCAGCGTGCGCCCCTTCGCGGATCCCGAGTGGGTCCTGGTGGAGTTCGACGGGAAGATCGAGCAGTTCAGCGGTGCCGTCTACGACAACCACTACTTCGGGTTCTTCCGCGTGCTCGACGGGCAGATCCGGCACTACCGGGAGATCTTCAACCCGCTGGTGCTCACGGGATCGATGTCCGAAGCGGACCGAGAGTCGACGTTCAGCCTGCACAGCGCCGGCTGAGCTGCCGGCGTCGTTCGAAGGGACCTCGCTCATGAGGATCGCAAGCGACCCGCAGGCCCGTGGCGCCTGTCTTGGCCTCGGAGCCATCGTGCTGGTCGCGATCGCCGACATCATGTCGGGCTTCACCGTCGGAGCTCCTGCGGTGCCGATGCAGCGGGACCTCGGGATTGGACTACCCGGTTCGGGCTGGCGCTGGCCTCGGTGCTCACCCGCCGGATCGTGCCGAGGCTTCCGGTGCCCGTCGTACTCGCCGGGGTCAATGGCCTCTCCGCGGGTGGCTCTGCTGGCCGCCTCCCGCATCGACGGCGCGGGATTTCTGACGGCACGATGGGCGTCGCCGGTCTCGGCAACGCGCTGGCGCAGCCGGCCGTCGGCCGGGTTCATCGCCACCGAGATCCCGCCCGGTCGGTTGTCGCTGGCCACCGGCCTGGTGGGTGCAGCGCTCGGTGCCGCACCGTTCGTGCCGCCCGCTGGTCGCCGCGCCGCGCCGCGGGGCTGCTGACCGCCTGTCCATTGCGGTAGCGGGTGCGCTGCTTTCGGCGACATCCGCGATCGCAGTCCTCATGCGTATCGTCGCGGGGGCGCTTGCGGACCGGGCTCCGAACCGCAACCCAGCGATGGTGGCGCTGATGATGCTCAGCGGGGCGGTGCGACTCGGGGCGATGACCCTGGGCCACCCCTCACCGTTGTGCTGGGCACCGTGATAGCCGTGGCTGGCGGGTGGGTGGACTGGCCTGCTGCTGGCAGCCAGCATGCGACTGCCGCCCGACGATGCGCCACGCGCGGGCGCGGTGATGTAGATCGGCCTGTTCAGCGATGCCGCCGTCGCGCCGCTGGCCTTCGGCACGCTGATCGCCGCGATCGCCGGTGCGTCCACCGTGCTGGCCGGCGTAGCGATCCTGCGCCGGTCAGCACGGCAGGCATACCAAGCTCACCACTCGCCCGTTCGGCTCGTCACGACCCGACGGCGAGCGGTCTTGTGTGGTCTCTGCCTGGCTGGTAGTGGCGGTACCAGCATCGACTGGACCTACCTCGTTGCAGCGGTTCGATGACAGCCTCTAGATATGGTCGAAGCCTCCATCCAGACGCAGGCCGCGCAGCTCGATACGAAGCGCTGGCTGACCCTGATCACGCTCTGTGCAACGCAGTTCATCGTGGCCCTTGACTTTTCTATCGTCAGCGTCGCACTGCCCACGATCGGTCGTGAACTCGGTTTCGCCACGACTGCCGATTTGCAATGGGTTGTGACAGCGTTCGCGCTTCCGTTCGCTGGGTTGCTACTGCTGTGCGGCCGAGCCGGAGACCTCTACGGCCGAAAGAAGATCTTCCTCGTCGGCCTGGTAGTATTCACGGTTACGTCTTTCCTGGGCGGCGTGGCACAAACGGCAACCCAGTTGTTGCTGGCCCGCGCCGGGCAGGGCATTGGCGCAGCGATGCTGGCACCCACCGCCCTCTCACTGATCACCACTTCATTCCGGGAAGGCCCTCAGCGAGAGCGCGCGCTCGGCATTAATGGTTCGGTGCTGTCGCTCGGGTTTGTTGCAGGCGTGATCCTAGGTGGCGTCATCACCAGCGGTCTATCCTGGCGTTGGACCATGCTGGTTAACGTTCCTGTAGGCATCGTGGTATTCGCTTGCGCCTTCGCTCTCATCAAAGGAAGCCGCAGAAATGAGTCGCCGCAGCTCGATGTGCCTGGTGCGGTCCTGGTGACCGCCGGACTCGCCAGCTTGGTATATGGTATCTCGACCGGCGAGACGGTTGGTTGGACGAACATCGCAACCGTGGCGTCGCTCATCGGTGGCCTGGTGTTGTTGCTGTTCTTCCTGGCAGTGGAGCGGCGAGTACGGGCTCCGCTGGCTTCGTTGCCGCTGTTGAACCTGCGGACCGTAAAGTGGGGAAACGTGATCGGGTTCATCACCTTTGGCATGGCGACGGGCAGCACAGTGCTGCTGACCATTTACCTCCAGGAAGTGCTCGGGCTCACGCCGCTGTACGCGGGCCTGTCGTTCGCCCCGCTCGGTCTCGCAGCTATCCTCGCCGGTAGCCTTGGCCCAAGGCTGATCGCGCGCTCGTCTGCGCGTACGATCATGGTTGTCGGCTTAGCCGTTCAGGCGATCAGTACTGGAATGCTGTACCTGCTTCCGGAAAACAACCCGATGGCGCTTCTGCTGGTCGCGATGGCCATGCTCGGCTTCGGGCATGTACTAGCCGCGGTAGGGTTCGTCCTCACTGTAACGTCCGGACTGCCGGATGAGCAGCAGGGCCTCGCAGGCGGTCTCGCCCAGACATTCCAACAGATGGGCGCCGCTGTTGGCATCCCGATCATTGCCGCGGTCGCGGCGGCTCAGGGTGAGTCGGCGGACGGCGATGCGGCGTTCGCTGAGGTCGCGGACGTGCTCAATGGCACCCGTGCCGGGGGGTTGGCGGGAGCGATCATTCTTGTGATCGGTGTCCTGATCGCCTTCTTTCTCGTGCCGTCCCACCAGAATAGGACACGAAGCGGCCGCACATTGACGGAGTAGAGTCGCAGTAATTGAAACTCTTGCCCTCGGTAAGTTCTGAACATGCTGTCAGCAAGTGGAATTCGCTCAGTAAGCCGTAGGAAGCGGCGGCGCCGCCGCCGGGTGCATATCGATGCGCCGGATCGATCCGTCTATGACGCCGGTAGACGAGCACGCTGGTGGTCGGCGAGGTGGTGGAAGTGTACTGCCCTAATGCCGACCCCGATCACTCTAGCCTTCTGGATCAGGTGGGCGGTTATCGGCTCTACTGACGTTCCCGTGGGCGGCTTTTGACCGTCCGGAGAGGGTCGGGCAGAGACAGCCGCGGGTAAGCAGCAGGTAAGTGTTCGTGGCCTCGGAACGGGCTTGGGCAGGCCGTGAGTGACGGCGCCCGAGGATCTGTCCGGTGCTGGGTGATGGGGCGGGCGAGGCAGACGAAGGCGGGACCGGCAGCGATGGGCGCAGGCGATCCACCCGGCCGGCAGCGCTCGTACCGCGGCTGGGTCACAAGCACTGGAGGATCGCCCGGAGTTGCTCTTTGAGCAGGTAGCCGGTGGAGTCCGCTGTTTGCCTGGGCGATCCCGGCCAAGCTGGTGCGCTGCTCGCCGGTCAGGCTCGGCGGGTTTCGTCAGCAGCGCCTAGTTATGGGGAGGGGGCAGCTTATCCCTGCTCGACCTCCGACCTCTGGCACAACGCGACCTCCGATGATCACTTGAGCAAGCGCGAACAAATAGTTTCGACTGGACCTGAAGAAGTCTCACCGTTCGCTCGAAGAATCTTTGACACGTCGCTTGCCGGGCTGCTTGACTTGAGGTCGTTACGCACCAGAGCACAACCCTGATGCGGTGCGATCGACAGATCGCCGGGGTAGTCACGAGATTGGATGACGAGATGAGCACTACGTCAGCGAAGGGTCAACTTACCGAGGCCGATATCAAGGACATGGTGGCCGAGTGGTACAAAGCCCTAGATGAGCATCGACCGCTCACCCACGTGGAGGAGTTCCTGGTGGCCGACGGCCCTCGGATGACTTTTCCGGAGCGCGCGACGGACACGATGAGTGAGTTCCGCGAATGGTACGACGACGTCACGAGGAAGTTCTTCGATGAATCACACAGGGTGGATAAGGTCGAGGTAGAACAGTCCGGTGATGTCGCTGCAGTACATGTCGTTGTAACTTGGCACACCAGAACATGGACCCCGCCGGAGGCACGGAGCAGCCAGCTTTCGTTCGAGGCGGACCAGACCTGGGAGGTTGTGTCCGACGCATCGGGTAAACCGCGAATCAAGACCTATGTCGTGAACGATCTCAGGCCGCTGTAAAAGGTTGATAGTTTATGCTGGAATCGACCGACAGGAGCATCCGATGAGAAAGATAATGGTCGTCCTCTCGGAGTACGGCTACTGGGGAGAGGAGCTGCTCGGACCGGTCACCGCTGCCGACGAGCATGGCTACCAGACGGTATTCGTGACTCCGTCGGGCAAGCGTCCGCAGGCGCTGCCGCCGAGTCTGGACCCCGGTTATGTGGACCCGCCGCTGGGACGTTCGGTGACCACACCCGAGGTCGCGGTGGCCGCGCGGCGACTCGACGAGTCGTCCCGGCTGGACAGCCCGCTGAGCTTGCGGGAATGGTTGCCGGAGCGGCCCTACAACAGTGAGCCGGACCAGCTGCGCAGGGTGGAGGCCTACTACCGTGAGCTCTCGCGCGTCGCCAGGGACATCGAGGGCTACGACGCGCTGGTGATCGTGGGTGGCAGCGGACCGATCGTGGACCTGGCGAACAACGGCCGGGTACATGATCTGGTCCTCGCCTTCAAACAGGCGGACAAGCCGATCGTGGCCGAGTGCTACGGCGTGGCCGCCCTGGCGTTCGCGCGTGATTGGGACGACCGGAAGAGCATCATCTGGGGCAAGCACGTTACCGGGCACTGCAAGGAGTACGACTACAAGGACGGCACCGGCTTCGTCGGTACCGACTTCAACATGGGCCCGCCGCCGTACCCACTGGAGTACATCCTGCGTGATGCGACGGGTCCCGAGGGCCGGTATCACGGCAACGTCGGCAGGGAGCTCTCGGTGATCGTGGACTACCCGTTCGTCACGGCCCGCTCGACGCCGGACTCGTTCCTGGCAGGCGAGCAGCTGGTCGAGGTGCTGGAGAACGGTCTCCGTCGATACGGCTGGTGAGCCCGAGCGAGCTGGAAGGGGAATCGCTGATGAGCGTCAGGCCCGGCAAGGTGGCCATGTTCGAGCAGTTCGCAGCCGATGGCATCACGCGCATGTTCGGTAATCCGGGAACGGTGGAGCAAGGCTTTCTCGACATACTGGAGCAGGTGCCCGGTTTCGAGTATGTGCTGGCGTTGCAGGAGTCGGCGGTCGTCGGTATCGCCGACGGGTACGCCAGGGCGGCGTCGGCTCCCGCGCTGGTCCAGCTGCACTCGGGCGTGGGGCTCGGCAATGGCATCGGCATGCTCTACCAGGCGATGCGCGGGCACTCACCGCTGGTCGTCGTGGCAGGCGAGGCCGGTGTGCAGTACGACGCGATGAACGCGCAGATGTCCGCTGACCTGGTGGCGATGGCGCGCCCGGTCACCAAGTACGCCACCCGGGTGCTGCACCCCGGGTCGGTGTTGCGGGTGCTGCGTCGCGCGGTCAAGACGGCGATGACGCCACCGCGCGGGCCGGTGTTCGTCTCGCTGCCGATGGACGTGCTCGACTCTCCGACCGAGGAGCCTGCGGTCCGCAGCACGATCCCGTCCCGGTCCGTGATCCCCACGCAGCCCGAGCTCGCAGCGGCGGCCGAGCTGCTGATCTCCGCACGTGCCCCGGTCATTCTGATGGGTGATGGCGTGGCGGTCTCCGGCGCCCAGCGGGAGCTGACCCGGCTGGCCGAGCTGCTCGATGCTCCCGTGTGGGGTGTGGACTCCTCGGAGTTCAACATCGACACGGCGCACCCGCTGTACCGGGGCCAGCTCGGGCACATGTTCGGCACCGACAGCGCTCGGCGGCTCGCCGACGCGGACGCGGTGCTGATCGTGGGCACCTACGTGTTCCCCGAGGTGTTCCCCGCGCTGGCCAGCCCGTTCTCCGACGGCGCGCGGCTCGTGCACGTCGACCTGGACGACTACGAGGTGGCCAAGAACTTCCCGGTCGACGTGCCGCTGGTGGCCGACCCCAAGCCGACGCTGGCGGCGCTGGTCGCCCGCATCGACGGGGCGGTCCCCGGCACCGGCAGGGCGCCCTGGAACGGCACCTATGACGTGCCCCAGCCCAGGCCGGATGCGCCGCTGGCCGAGCACTTCTGCGCCGAGCTCGCGCGGCAGGCACCGCGGGACCTCGTGATCTTCGACGAGGCGTTGACGCACTCCGGTGCCCTCACCCGTTACCTGCCACCGCGGGTTGCGGGCAACTACTTCCTGACCAGGGGCGGCTCGCTCGGCGTCGGGATCCCCGGCGCGATCGGCGCCAAGCTGGCCCGCCCGGACGCCGAGGTCGTCGGCTTCACCGGCGACGGCGGCAGCATGTACACGATCCAGGCACTGTGGACGGCCGCGCGCTACGGCATCGCCGCGAAGTTCGTAATCTGCAACAACCATCGCTACCAGCTGCTCGACGAGAACATCGAGCAGTACTGGCACGAACGCGGCATCGTCCGGCACGCCACCCCGGGCGGTTTCGACCTCTCTCATCCGGAGATCGGCTTCACCGACACCGCACGCGGCCTCGGGGTCGACGCGGTGCGGGTGGACAAGCCGGCCGCCGTGGAGGAGGCCGTGCGCCGGATGCTCGAGCGCGACGGACCGTTCCTGTGCGACCTGGTCACAGCGTGACATGAAAGACAGCGTGACGTGGAGGGGAGACAGCGGGTGAACACGATGGTGCGCTCGTCGCGCGGACGCTTGCAGGGCAGGGCGATCGCGATCCTGATGGAGAGTGACTACGTGGAGCCGGAGCTGCACTACTACCAGCGCCGGTTCGCCGAGGAGGGCGCGGACGTCGACTTCCTGACCCGGCTCTGGGGCCAGGAATCGATCACCTTCACCGGGCACGAGTACCAGCTGCCGTTCACCGTGGACGGTGACCTGGAGGCGGTGGACGGCGAACGGCTGGCGCGCTACGACGCGATGATCGTCCCGTCCGGCATGGTCTCGGACCGGCTGCGCTACACCGAGGACGTGACCGCGCTGGCACCGGCGGTGCAGTTGCTGCGACGTGCGTTCGCCGAGCCGGGACTGCTCAAGGGGATCATCTGCCACGGCATGTGGCTGGTCGCCCCCATTCCGGACGCGGTGGCAGGCCGGCGGGTCACCTGTCACAACAACCTCATCGGCGACGTGCGCAACATGGGCGCGCAGTACACCGATCAGGATGTCGTGGTCGACCGTGACCTGGTCACGGGGCGCACCGCCGGGCACTGCCACCTGTTCGCCAGGACACTCATCGACCTGCTCGTGGCCTCACACCCACCATGCCCACATCTCGGGGTGCTCCCATGACCACCGACAATCAGCTCGACTTCACCTTCTCCGATCTGATCGCCGGGTACGTCGTCGAACACGATCCACAGCGCGGGTCGGTGCGGTTGCGCACCAGCGACGGCAGGACGTTCACGGCACGGCTGTCCGAGACGATGTCCGCGGAGTTCCTGCGGAACCTGGGCGATCCCTACCTGGACGCCTCCGCGCACGTGCCCGATCTCCTCACTCCGGGACGCCACGTCTTCGCCTACGGTGTCTTCTCTCCGCCGGGCAACGATTTCGAGGTCAAGCGGCTGGTTTTCTTGGGCCGCAGGCCCGGGGAGTACAACTTCGAGGAGCCGAACTGGTGGGTCCGCCAGCTCGACGAGCTGGCCGGTTTCTACCGCAGGGCGCAGTTCGGCGACGGGCCCATCGACTACGCCGACTACCGCACGACGCTGCGGCTCGGGGGCGACAAGACCGACGTGTACATCCAGGAGACCGACACGATCTCCCGGCTGATCTACGGTATGGCCTCGGCGTACATGCTGACCGGGAACGAGGACTACCTCGACGTCGCCGAGCGCGGCACCGGCTACCTTCGCGACCACATGCGCTTCGTGGACCGCGACGAGGGCGTCACCTACTGGTACCACGGGATCGACGTGCGCGGTGACGCCGAGCACAAGCTGTTCACCTCGGAGTTCGGCGACGACTACGACGCGCTGCCCGCATACGAGCAGATCTACGCGCTTGTCGGGCCCACCCAGACCTACCGCGTCACCGGCGACCCGAGAATCGCCGCGGACATCGACGGCACGCTGCGGCTGTTCCAGCGGTTCTTCCGTGACGAGCACGCCGGTGGCTACTTCTCCCACATCGACCCGATCCTGCTGCGGCCGGACCACGAGTCGCTCGGTCCCAACCGCTCCCGCAAGAACTGGAACTCGATCGGTGACCACGCGCCCGCCTACCTGATCAACCTGTTCCTGGCGACCGGCGAGCAGCGCCATGCCGCGATGCTCGAGGAGACCTTCGACCTCATCTGCGAGCACTTCCCGCAGCAGGGCAGCCCGTTCGTGCAGGAGCGGTTCCACGCCGACTGGAGCCCGGACCGCGCCTGGGGCTGGCAGCAGGATCGAGCGGTGGTCGGGCACAACCTCAAGATCGCGTGGAACCTGACGCGGATGAACGCGATCCGCCCGAAGCAGGCCTACACCGAGCTCGCCGACCGGCTGGCGAGGTCGATGCCGGATCTCGGCAGCGACCGCCAGCGCGGCGGCTGGTACGACGTGCTGCAGCGCTGCCTGGTGGGTGAGGAGAACCGGCACCGCTTCGTCTGGCACGACCGTAAGGCGTGGTGGCAGCAGGAGCAGGCGATCCTCGCCTATCTGGTGCTGGCGGGTCACACCGGCGATCAGGATTTCCTGCGCCATGCCAGGGAGGCCGAGTCGTTCTACAACGCGTTCTTCCTCGACCACGACGAGGGTGGCGTGTATTTCAACGTGCTCGCGTCCGGGATCCCCTATCTACTGGGCACCGAACGGCTCAAGGGCAGCCATTCGATGAGCATGTACCACGCCGCCGAGCTGTGTTTTCTCGCCGCGGTCTACGGCCGCCTGCTGATCCGGGGCGAACCGCTGACGCTGTGGTTCCGGCCATCCCCGGACGGCTTCCCGGACCGCGTCCTGCGGGTCGCCCCGGACGTCCTGCCACCGGGGCGGGTGAAGCTGGACCGGGTGGAGGTCGACGGCAGGCCCTACGCAGGGTTCGACCCGGATGCGATGAGCGTGAAGCTGCCGGACTCCACCGAACCGTTGACCGTGCAGGCGCATCTGGCGCCTGCCCGCGACTGAGCAGGAGGGGCCATGCAGATCGACAGGCAGATGACCGGCGAGGTCGTGGTGTTGTCATTGGAGGGGGAGCTGGACAGCCGCTCCGCCCCGCAGGCGCAGAGCGAGATCGCCGAGCTGGTCCCGCAGGACGGGAAGATCGTCCTGGATCTGTCCGGCACGACCTACCTGTCCAGCGCCGGCCTTCGCGTCATGCTGCTCACCTACCGGCAGGCCAGGGAGGCCGGCACCCGGTTGGTGCTGGCTGCGGTGCCTGCCGACGTGCTCGACGTGATGTCGGCGACCGGGTTCCTGGACTTCTTCACGGTCTCGGACACCGTTCAGGCAGGGCTGGGGGTGTTGCAGCGGTGAGGACGACGTCGCTGACGGAGCGGGTCGACGCCTACCCGACCGGCTGGATCTCGGGGTTCGCCGTGCGGCCCGGCCGGGCGCTGCCGTTCGGGGCGACACCGGTGCCCGGCGGAGTGAACTTCTCGGTCTATTCGAATCACGCCACGGCGATCATCCTCGTGCTGTTCCGGCGCGGTGAGCGGGAGCCGATGGCCGAGCTGCCGATCCCGGAGTCGTTCCGTGTCGGCGGGGTGTACACCATGGTGGTCTTCGGGCTGGACGTGGAGGGCACCGAGTACGGCTACCGTGCCGACGGTCCGTTCGATCCGGTCGCCGGTCACCGCTTCGATCCCGGACGTGTGCTCGCCGACCCCTACGCGAGGGCGTTCGGCGGCCGCGAGGTGTGGGGCGTCCCGCCGGACCGCGCGGATCCCTACCCGTACCGGGCGCGGCTGGCCCACGACGACTTCGACTGGGAGCGGGACCGGCCGCTGCACCTGCCGTCGGAGGATCTCGTGATCTACGAGATGCACGTGCGCGGGTTCACCCGTCACCCCTCGTCGGGCGTCGCGGCGCCGGGCACCTACGCCGGGCTGGTCGAGAAGATCCCCTACCTGCGGGAGCTGGGAGTCAACTGCGTCGAGCTGATGCCGATCTTCGAGTTCGACGAGTTCGAGAACAGCCGCACCGACCTGACCTCCGGCCGCGCGCTGCTGAACTACTGGGGGTACTGCACCGTCGGCTTCTTCGCACCGAAGGCGGGCTACGCGGCCACCGGCCCCTACGGCATGCAGGTCGACGAGTTCAAGAACCTCGTCAAGCAGCTGCACCGAGCCGGTATCGAAGTGATGCTCGACGTGGTGTTCAACCACACTGCGGAGGGTAATCAGTTCGGCCCCACCATCTCGTTCCGCGGCCTGGACAACCACACCTATTACATGCTCACCGCGGACGGGCACTACCAGAACTTCAGCGGCACCGGGAACACGGTCAACTGCAACAACCCCGTGGTGCGCGGGTTCGTGCTCGACTGCCTGCGCTACTGGGCGTCCGAGTACCACGTGGACGGTTTCCGCTTCGACCTCGCCGCCATCCTCGGTCGCGCGCCGGACGGGACGCCGCTGCTCAACCCGCCGCTGATCGAGTCGCTCGCCCATGACCCGGTGCTGCGGGACTGCAAGATGGTCGCGGAGGCATGGGACGCCGCCGGGCTCTACCAGGTCGGCAGCTTCCCGGACTACTGCCGCTGGTCGGAGTGGAACGGCCGCTACCGCGACGTGGTACGCCGGTTCGTGAAGGGTGACCCCGGCACGGTCGGCGAGCTGGCCACCCGTGTCGTCGGGTCACCGGACATGTACGCCAGGAGGGGACCCGGTGCGTCGGTCAACTTCGTCACCGCCCACGACGGGTTCTGCCTGCGTGACCTCGTCTCGTACAACGAGAAGCACAACGAGGCCAACGGCGAGGACAACCGCGACGGCGAGTCCTCCCACGACTCGTGGAACTGCGGCCGGGAGGGTCCGACCGGCGATCGCGAGGTGCTGGCGCTGCGGGACCGCCAGGTGCGCAACGTCCTGGTACTGCTGCTGACCAGCCAGGGGGTGCCCATGCTGCTGGCAGGGGACGAGATCGGTCGCACCCAGCAGGGAAACAACAACGCGTACTGCCACGACGACGAACTGTCCTGGCTGGACTGGTCGCTCGTGGAGCGCAACAGCGACCTGTTGCGGTTCGTGCGTGTGCTCATCGCGTTCCGGCACGCGCATCCGGGCCTGCGGGGGCGCGGGTCTGCGCAGGGCCCGGCTCGCGACGACGTGGTCCCGGCGGTGAGCTGGCACGGCGTGCGGGCGTGGACACCGGACTGGTCGCAGCAGAGCAGGCTGCTGGCGGTCATGCTTCGCGGCGGCAGCCGGCAGCCGTCGGACTGCGTGTACGTCGCGGCCAACGCGCACTGGGAGGACCACGAGCTGGAGCTACCGGCTCCGCCGGCGACCCTGGAGTGGCATCTCGTCGCCGACACCGCGGCTCAGGCACCGCACGACGCGTACGAGGCGGGCAGCGAACCGCACCTGGACGACCAGTTCCGAGTGGTCATCGGCGCACGGTCCGCGCTGGTGCTGCTGGCGAGGAGGCAACGATGAGTTTTGACGTCACCCTGCACCTGGAGCAGCGCGCCGCCAGCATGCGGTTGGTCGGCGAGCTCGACGCACAGGCCGCGCCCCGGGTACACGAACTGATCAACGAGGCCGCCGCGCACGAGCTGGACCGCCTCGTGCTACTGATGAGCGAGCTGACCTACCTGTCGTCCGCGGGTCTGCGTTGCCTGGTGTTCGCGCACCAGAAGATGAGTCCCGGGGTGGAGATCGTGCTGGTCGGCACCCGGCCGAAGGTGGCCGAGACGATCCAGCTGACCGGGTTCGACCGCAGCGTGACGATGCAGGACCCAGCGAGTGCGCCGTGACGGCAGGCCGGCTGCGGCTGACGGCGTCGGCCCGCGTCGCGGACGAGATCGCGGTGTTCGTCCGCTCGCTGGCCGCGCGCGGCGGGCTGGCCGAACGGCAGGCATACCGGTTGCGCCTGGCTGCCGACGAGATCACCACGAACATCGCGGCGCACGGGTACCGCGGCGCCGGGGGTGTCGTGGAGATCGAGGGCGACGTCGACGACGAGCTGGTGTGGCTGCGGATCGAGGACGACGCCCGTCCCTTCGATCCGAGAGGCCACGACCCGCGACAGGTGTTGCATACCGACCCGACCGCCCGGCAGGAGGGCGGACTCGGGCTGTTCCTGGCGCTGAGCGGATTGGACGATTTCGGCTACGAGTACGCCGATGGCCGGAACCGGAACACGCTGATCATGCGACGGAGCGGGCATGACGGACGGAGGTGCGAATGACCGGGAGCATCGCCCTGGTCGTCGCCGAACCGGTGGGCAGGACACCCGAGCTCGATGAGGCATTACGTAACGAGGGTTTCGACGTCCAGCACGCCACTGCCGGTGAGCTGTTCGCAGCGGCCGCACATTGTGGCGCACCCGACGTGCTGCTGGTGTCGGCGTCGCTCGGCCTGGAGCGCATCGGCAAGCTGCGCCACCACTTGGCCGCGCTACCCGGGTCGCTCACCACGATGGTTTTCCCGGACGGCGACTTCGGCGCGCTCGAGTCCTGCGTGCAGGGCGGGTTCGACTACGTCGTACCGCCTTTCCTGCCCGGGCTGCTGCGCACCAGGGTCACCTCCTGCAGCGAGCGCAGCCGACTGACCACCACGGTCGAGCAGATGACCGCCGAGACCAGCCTGCGGGAGTACGAGCGTGACATGAGCATCGCCCACGACATCCAGGCCGGCTTCCTGCCCGACGTGCTGCCCAGCCCGACGGGATGGGAGTTCGCGTCCCGGTTCCAGCCGGCGAAGCAGGTGGCCGGTGACTTCTACGACGGTTTCGAGCTGGTCAACGGCACGCGGATCGGGTTCGTCGTGGCCGACGTGTGCGACAAGGGCGTCGGGGCGGCGCTGTTCATGGCCCTGATTCGCACCCTGCTGCGACACACCGCGGAACACACCGGTTCCTGGGATCTGATGGACACCGACCCCGGCGTGGCCGCCGCCCGCGCGGTCGACACGGGCATCGCGGCGCCGCCGCGGCTGTCGGTCGGCGCCGGTCCCCTGATTCAGGCGGTGGTCGGCACCAACCGTTACCTGGCACGTAACCACCTGCGCCAGGGATACTTCGCCACGCTGTTCTTCGGGGTGCTCGACCCGATGACCGGCGCGCTGCTCTACATCAACGGTGGGCACAACCCGCCGGTCCTGCTGCGTGCCGACGGCGAGCGTGCGCTGCTCGCCCCGACCGGTCCCGCGGTGGGCATGCTGCCGGACAGCTCGTATGCCCTGGGGCACACGACACTGGACAGCGAGGACACGCTGTTCGTCTACACCGACGGAGTCACCGAGGCCCGCGACCCGGATGGCGTCCTCTTCGGCACCGAGCGGATGCTCACCGTCGTCGAGCAGCGGACCGGTGAGTCGGCGGAGACGCTGCTGGCCGCGATGGACGGGGCGCTGGCCCAGCACGTCGGGTCCGCGGAGCAGTCCGACGACATCACCATGCTCGCCGTGCGCCGGACCGGTGGGTAGTCAGGGTCGAGAGGGCGACGGCCACGTCCCACCCGCTGCCGGGGGCGCCACCGTGGAAGCTGCTCGCGTAGGCGGTCGCCTCCCGGGCCCGGCCGGCGAGTAGCAGGGCATCGATCAGGCAGGCGTTGAGATAGGGCCGCAGCCAGGGCATCGTGTGGCGCTGCCCGTCGGCCAGCGCCAGCGCCGGCCGTAACTGCGAGATGGCTGCAGTAGGGCTGCCGGTCTGCAACGCCGCGACGCCCCGCGCGGTCTTGACCATCAGCGCCGCCTCACGGTCGCCACCGAGGTCATGTGCCGCCAGCTGCGCGGCGTGCGTGGCGACGTCCGGCTGGCGTGCCAGCGTGAGCACCCACGCCCGATGTGCCAGCAGCCTGCCGCGCAACCGCCCGGCATGGTGCGCGGCGTCGGCCAACACACGTGCCGCAGTCTGGACCTGGCCCAGCCCCAGCGCGAGGTTCAACGCCCTGGTGATCAGCAGTCGGCACTCGGCCTGCTCGTCGAGCTCGGACCCGGCCAGGCCGGCGAGGAAACGCTCCGCCTCGTCCGGGCGGCCACGGACCAGCAGTGTCGCCGACCACACCGCCGGGATCCGACTGCCCTGGCCTGCCCAGAGCGCGAGCAGGCAGAGCTGCTCGGTGCGGTCCAGATCCAGCGCCGACCACGCCGCGTCGACCGCTGCCAGCACTCCGGCCGGATCCAGCACGTCGGGATCCAGCGCGCGGTGCTCGCGCGGGTAGGGGCCGAGCCGCCACAGACCGTTCTGCCGGGCCATCAGCTCGGTCAGCCGGGCACCGATCAGCAGTTCGCGCAGTTCCCGGGGGTTGCCGCCGCTTGTCGCGTGCAGTGCAGCGGCGCAGGCATGGTGCACCGGTCCGTCGAGCAGCCCCTCCAGCAGGAGCCCGACCTCGGCCACGGTCAACGGCGGGATGTGCACGGTCTGTATCGGACGCAGGCACTCGGTCGGATCCGGGGTCGGCACACACGCCGGCCGGGTGAGCAGCACCAGCGCACCGCCGCGGACCAGCTCGCGGAGCACCAGCATGGTGAGGTGGTCCACCAGGTGCGCGTCATCGACCAGGAGTACCGCCCGTCGCTGCCCGGCCAGCCGAAGCAGCTCGTCGGCGGCGCTACGCACGGTGGGAAGCCGGCCACGTGCGGTGTCGAAGCCTGCCGGCAGCACGTGGGCCAGCGCCGCGAGCGGTGCACCGCTCGGGTGCGGGTCGACCCGGACGACGTGGTCACGGCGCATGTCGACGTACTCGAGTGCACGGAGTGCGAGTGCGCTTCGCCCGATGCCCCGCTGACCGCTGATCACCAACGGGCCTGCTGTCGCGTCGTCGAATGCGGCGCGGACCCGCTCGAGCTGCTCCGCCCGTCCGACGTAGTGCCAGCCCACCCCGTCACCTCCCCAAAGAAAGGACTCAACGTGCTGTTATCGAATTGTCAACGGCGGCGTGTGGCGCGGTCAATGCGGAGCTAACGCAACCCCGTGACCGTCGCAGGTGATCGCATTTCGGTCACGGCGTGTTCGTGGTCGACTCCGGGAGGTGAAAGGCTACTGAGACGCTCGGGGCGTCGGCGGGATGCAGCACGGCCACCTGCAACCTGACCGGTCCACGTTCGGGGTGGCGCAGCACTCTGATCCGTCCGTGCTGGCTGTGCACGTCGTGCTCGTGCCACCAGCGCTGGAACTCGGGGCTGCGCTGCTCGAGCTCGCTGATCAACCGCCCCCGCTCGGCGATGACCAGATGACTGGCATGGTAGGCGCGGAACTGTGCCACCATGTCCCTGGCGTCGTGTTCCCAGGTGACGAAGCACTCGCGTGCCCGCGATGAGGTGAACATCCACCAGATAATGTTGTGGTACCCGTTGGAAGAATCAGTGAAGTCGGTGTACCACACCGTGCAGGCGGGGTTTCTGGCGAGGATGGTGCCGGTCGGGTCGAATGCGTACACGGGGTAATCCGAGTCGTCGGTAGCGGCGACCAGACATCGTACAAGATCGTGCGCCGTGTCGCGGTCGGGCGAGTCAGAGGCCGTCTGCGGTGCCTGGCCGTGGGCCAGCAGGTACATGTACCGGCGTTCATGCTCGGTGAGGTGCAGCACCCGCGAGAGGCTGTCCAGGACGGCTGCCGAAGGATGAATGTCTCGACTCTGCTCCAGGTACGTGTACCAGGTCGGGCTCAGACCGGCCAGCACGGCCACCTCTTCGCGCCGCAGCCCGTCGGTGCGGCGACGAGGCCCGGCGGGCAGACCCACGTCTGCCGGGGTGATCCGCTGACGACGGCTTCGCAGGAACTTGGCCAATTCCCTCCGCCCGTGACCGCCATCGTTCACGGTGGACCCCCCTGCCCCCTGCACGTGGCGACCAGGGCGGACGGTTGCCCCCTGCTTGGTTGCTCCGTGTGACCGATACTGGGTCTTCTTCATCCAATGAGTATCGATTGCTTCGCTACGTTGTCACCCGTCGCACAATGAAGATCTGATGAATGTGTCGCGGCTCCTCGTCGCGGTGTGGCGTGCCGAGCCACGCCCGGCAGGATGGGGCATGGCCCACAGCGGTGCGGCAACGCCAGGAGCAGGGAGACCGCCAGATGAACAAACCGGTGCTGCTGACCGTCGACGACGATGCCGGGGTGTCTCGGGCGGTGGCACGCGACCTGCGCCGCCGTTACGGGGAAGGCTACCGCGTGCTGCGGGCCGACTCGGCGCACGAGGCGCTGGAGGCGTTGCGCGTGCTCAAGCTGCGCGGTGAGCCGGTCGCGGTGATGCTGGCGGACTACCGGATGCCGCAGTGCAACGGCATCGAGTTCCTCGAGCAGGCGATGGATCTGTTCCCTTCCGCTCGCCGCGCCCTGCTGACCGCCTACGCGGACACCGACGCGGCGATCCAGGCGATCAACGTGGTGGACATCGACCACTATCTGCTCAAGCCCTGGGACCCGCCGGAGGAGAAGCTCTATCCGGTCATAGACGCGTTGCTGGAGGTGTGGCAGGCCGGCGACTCGCAGGTCGTCGCGCAGCCGAGGGTGGTCGGTCACCGCTGGTCACCGGAGTCCTACCGGGCGCGCGAGTTCCTGGCCCGCAACGCGGTGCCCTACCGCTGGTACAGCGTGGACGACCCGGAGGGCGCCCGACTGCTCGATGCCGCCGGAGCCGGCGAGGACGACGTGCCGGTGGTCATCACCCCGGACGGGACGGTGCTGCGGGCACCGTCCGAGGCCGAGCTGGCCGACGCCGTCGGGCTGTCCACGGTGCCGGACACCGACTTCTACGACCTGGTGGTCGTCGGAGCAGGCCCGGCCGGGCTCGGCGCGGCGGTCTACGGCGCGTCGGAAGGGCTGTCGACGGTGCTCGTCGAGCGGCATGCCACCGGAGGGCAGGCCGGGCAGAGCTCCCGGATCGAGAACTACCTGGGTTTTCCGGACGGGGTCTCCGGCGCGCAGCTGACCGACCGGGCACGCCGGCAGGCTTCGAGGTTCGGCACCGAGGTGATCTCCGCATGCGACGTGACCGGCCTGCACGCCCGGGGCTCGTCGCGGGTGGTGTCCTTCTCCGACGGTACCGAGCTCGCCGCGCACGCGGTGATCCTGGCCACCGGCGTCTCCTACCGCACGCTCGGCGCGGCGGGCGTCGCCGAGCTCACCGGAAGGGGCGTCTACTACGGATCCGCGATCACCGAGGCCCCCGGCTGCGCGGGCCAGGACATCTACATCGTCGGTGGGGCCAACTCCGCAGGCCAGGCGGCGGTGTTCTTCGCCCGGCACGCCGCCGAGGTCACGTTGCTCGTGCGGGGTGACTCGCTGCGGCGCTCGATGTCGCACTACCTGATCCGCCAGCTGGAAGCGATCGAGAACGTCACCGTGCGCACCGGGACCGTGGTCGCCGAGGCGCTCGGCGACGGGCACCTGCAGCACCTGGTGCTCTGTGAGCCCGACAGCGGGTCGACCGAGACGGTGCCTGCGGCGGCGCTGTTCGTGTTCATCGGGGCTGAGCCACGCACCGACTGGCTCGGCGAGACCGTGACCAGAGACCCGCGGGGATTCGTGCGCACCGGTCCTGACCTGCTGGTCGACGGGCGCCGACCACCGGGGTGGCCACTGGCCCGTGACCCCTACTACCTGGAGTCCAGCCTGCCCGGCGTGTTCATCGCCGGTGATGTGCGCGCCGAGTCGGTCAAACGGGTCGCCTCGGCGGTGGGGGAGGGCGCGATGGCCGTCACTCTGGTCCACCGGTACCTGGAGGACCGATGACACCGTCGCACCGGCTGCCGGCGCAGCGGTTGCGCGAGCTGTTCCTGTTCGCCGAGCTCGAGCAGGACAAGCTCGACTGGATCGCCGAGCGGGGCACGGTGCAGCGCTTCGGCGCGGGCACCATGGTCGCCGCTGCGGGGGAACCCGCCCGATGCTTCTACGTGCTGCTGTCCGGCACGCTGGTGATCTCCCGGTGGGTGCGCGGCGACGACGTCGAGGTCGCCCGCTCCGACCAGCCCGGCGTGTTCGCCGGCGCGGTGTGGTTCTACCTGCGCGATCAGGTCTCGCAGACCTATCCCGGCTCGCTGCGCGCCATCACCGAATGCGAGTTCCTCGTGCTGCCCGCCGAGGAGCTCGCCGAGTCGTTCCGTCGCTGGTATCCGATGCCGACGCACCTGCTGCAGGGGCTGTACTACGGGGTGCAGGCCGGCGATGCCCTCGCCGGGCAGCGAGAGCGGCTGCTGGCGCTCGGCACGCTCTCCGCCGGGCTGACCCACGAGCTGAACAACCCGGCTGCCGCGGCAGGGCGGGCGGCCGCAGCGCTGCGCAGCAGCTTCGGCGAGGTTCGCCACGAGTTCGCCGAGCTGGCGCCGGACGGGCCGCTGGCGCGGCTGGTGGGTATCGAGGAGCGCATCGTGCGCAGGCTGGGCGAGCAGCCGGTCCGTTCCGCGCTGGCGACATCCGAGCGCGAGGACGAGCTCGCCGAGTGGCTGGACGAGCACGGTGCCGACGGCGCCTGGGAACTCGCCCCGGAGCTGGCCGCAGCCGGTGTCGGACCCGACGACCTGGCTCCCGTCGTGGCTGCGGTGGACGCGTCCACACTGCCTGCCGCGCTGCGCTGGCTCACCCGCACCGTGCAGACCGAGATGCTGCTCGGCGAGATCGCGGATGCGACCCACCGGATCTCGGCGCTGATCGACGCGGCGAAGCAGTACTCCGAGATGGACCGCGGCGCGCACCAGAGCATCGACGTGCACGACGGGTTGGACTCCACCCTGGTGATGCTGCGCCACACGCTCGGCGACGGTATCCGGGTGATCACCGACTACGACCGCGGCCTGCCGGAGATCCCGGCCTATGCCGCGGAGCTCAACCAGGTGTGGACCAACCTGGTGGACAACGCCGCCGACGCGATGGCAGGCGAAGGTACCCTGACGGTCCGGTCCCGGCAGGAGGCGGACCGGGTGCTGGTGGAGATCTGTGACACGGGCCCCGGCGTGCCCGATGAGCAACGGCAACAGATCTTCGAGCCGTTCTTCACCACCAAGCCGGTGGGCCAGGGCACCGGGCTGGGGCTGGACCTGTCCTGGCGGATCGTGGTCAACCGCCACGGCGGCGACCTGCGGGTGGTCTCCGAGCCCGGCGACACCCGGTTCCAGGTGCG
>JALYQB010000064.1 GCA_030856045.1 Actinomycetota bacterium | reverse complement strand
CCACCTGCGTGGCGTCGGCCGACGGGTCAGGAACCGCGTCCCCCCGCGGGCGCTCGCGATCCCGGTCGTCGTGCGGCGGCTGCGGTGCGGTCATGGCGCCACGCTAGCGGATCAGCGCCCGGACCCTCGGCGGCGGACCGGCGCGCTCACCGCCCGGCGAGGAACCCCAGCACGTCCTGCCGGGTCACCACCCCCACCGGCTTGCCGTCGATCAACACGAGCGCACCGTCCGCGGTGGCGAGGGCAGACATCGCGGCCGACAGCGGCTCACCGCCGCCGATGGTCGGCAGCGGGGGGGACATGTGCTGCTCGACGACGTCGGACAGCGACGCCGTGCCGGTGAACAGAGCGCCCAGCAGGTCACGCTCGTTGACCGCGCCCGTCACCTCGGCGGCCATGACCGGGGGTTCGGCGGCGACGACCGGCATCTGCGACACGCCGTACTCGCGCAGGATGGTGACGGCGTCGGCCACGCTCTCCGCCGGGTGCGTGTGCACCAGCTCGGGGAGCATGCCGTCCTTGCGGCGCAACACGTCGCTCACCGTCGCCCCCGACGAGTCGGGCGGCAGGAAGCCGTAGGACGCCATCCACGTGTCGTTGAACACCTTGGCCAGATAGCCGCGGCCGCCGTCGGGCAGCAGGACCACGATCACCGCCGCCGGCTCGGCACGCCGCGCCACCTGCAGCGCCGCGGCGACCGCCATCCCGCACGACCCCCCGACGAGCAGCCCGTCCTCCCTGGCGAGCCGCCGGGTGAGGTCGAACGACTCGGAGTCGGAGATCGGGACGATCTCGTCGCAGACGTCCGGGTCGTAGGTCTCGGGCCAGAAGTCCTCGCCGACGCCCTCGACCAGGTACGGGCGCCCGTGGCCGCCGGAGTACACGGAGCCTTCGGGGTCCGCACCGATCACCCGCACCCGGCCGCCGGACACCTCCTTGAGGTAGCGGCCCACCCCCGAGATCGTGCCGCCGGTACCGATGCCCGCGACGAAATGTGTGACCCGCCCGTCGGTCTGCTCCCACACCTCAGGGCCGGTGGACCGGTAGTGCGACTCCGGGTTCTGCCGGTTCGCGTACTGGTTCGGCTTCCATGCGTCCGGGATCTCGGTCGCGAGCCGGTCCGACACCTTGTAGTAGCTCTCCGGGTGGTCCGGCGAGACCGCGGTGGGGCAGATCACGACGTCCGCGCCGTAGGCGCGCAGCACGTCGAGCTTGTCGTCGCTGACCTTGTCCGGGCAGACGAACACGCAGCGGTACCCTCGGCGCTGCGCCACGAGTGCGAGGCCGACGCCGGTGTTGCCGGACGTGGGCTCGATGATGGTGCCGCCGGGGCGCAGCTCACCGGCGGCCTCGGCTGCTTCCACCATGGGCTCCGCGATGCGGTCCTTGACGCTGCCACCGGGGTTGAAGTACTCCACCTTCGCCAGCACCAGCGGCGCCAGGCCCTCGGCCACGCCGTTCAGCCGCACCAGCGGGGTGTCGCCGATGGTGTCGACGATGTGCTCGGCGTAGCGCACCGTTACCTCCGAGGGGGTGACCGACCGGGCGGAAGCCGCCCACGGCAGCCTATCGACGGGGCTGCCGCGGGTGGCGGCGCAACACGGAGCGCGCACGATGCGATCCTGGGACAGGAGGTGAGTGGGAATGGCCCTGTGGCGCACGGCGGCAGTGCTCGCCGGGACCGTCGGCGGGCTGTCCGGCGCCGCCTACGGCGCCCTGACCCGCCAGTCGCGGCTCGCGCACGATGCGATGATCATCCGCGGGTGGACGCCGCTGCGCGCCGACGGGGTGTACCTGCCCGACGGGCGCGGCCCGTTTGCGCCGTCCGACGTGGCCGCCGACGTCGACGTCCTCACCCTCGCCGCGATCGGTGACTCGTCCGCGGCCGGGCTCGGCGTGGACGTCCCCGACGAACTGCCGGGGGTACTGCTGGCCCGTGGGCTGGCCGAGGAGACCGGTCGTCCGGTGCAGCTGGACACCTACGCCCACACCGGGCGCACCAGCAAGGCCCTCGCCGAGCAGGTCGACATCGCGCTGCTGGCCCCGCCGGACGCCGCCTACATCATGGTCGGCGCCAACGACGTGAAGCACCAGATCCCGCCGACGACGTCCGCCCGGCTGCTCGGGGAGGCGGTCCGGACGCTGCGCGCCGAAGGCACCACTGTGGTCGTGGGCACCTGCCCGGACCTGGGCGCGATCCGAGCCATCCCGCAGCCGCTGCGCAGCGTGGTGCGCACCTGGAGCCTGGTGCTGGCCCGGATGCAGTGCGAGGTGGTGCTGGCCGAGGGTGGGCATCCCGTCCCGTTGGCGGACCTGCTCGCGCCGGAGTTCCTCAGCCAGCCCGATGCGCTGTTCAGCCGGGACCGGCTGCACCCGTCTGCGGCGGGGTACGAGGCGGCGTGCTCGGTGCTGCTCCCGGCCCTGTGCTCGGTGCTGGGCGTGTGGGGCGGCGGCGCGCTGCCCGAGGCGCCGCTTCGCTC
>JALYQB010000035.1 GCA_030856045.1 Actinomycetota bacterium | reverse complement strand
TCGGCGGGGTCGGCCACCGGCTCGCCGCGGAGCTCGAGCAGCGGGTCGGCAAGGAGTCCCGCGCCGTCGTGCTCGGCCACATCCAGCGCGGCGGCACGCCCACCGCGTTCGACCGCTGGCTCGCGACCCGGTTCGGCCTGCACGCGATCGACGCGGTGGCCGAAGGGGACTTCGGCATGATGGTCGCGCTGGCCGGCACCGACATCGTCCGCGTGTCACTGTCCGACGCGACCGCCGGGCTCAAGGTCGTCGACGCCGCGCGCTACGACGAGGTGAAGGTGTTGTTCGGCTGAAGCCCCGCTCTCGCTGAGTCCGGCCAGCTTTCGGTTGATGAGATCCACGTCGAACGGAATGACCTGAGGTGAGCCGGGAATCCAGTCCTCGACCGGGGCGTCCCCCCGTCCGCCGACACAGCAGGGATAGGTGATGCCGCCGTCGCCCTCGACGATCTTCTCGACGGTGATCGTGTGGTCCCAGCAGTCGCCGAGGTCGTACCGGTAGCGGATCGAAGCGCCGCGCTGGGGGAGCACGGTCGCGAGCGGGATGGTGTCCTCGTCTGCGCAGTCGTCCAACTCGTGGTATGGGTCGGCGTAGTGGAGCCCGTCGGCGGTGAACACGTGCAGGTGGTCGTCGTCCCAGGCCAGCACGACCTGGACGATGCGGTGGAGCAGACCCAGGCCGGCGTTCGACGGCACCAGGACACGGCGCCACACCGGCGGCCGCGCGTGGCGCAGCTCGACCTTGAGCTGGCAGAGCTGATCGGCCTCGTGTGATGTGTCCGGTGGTTCCGCGGGGAGGATCGGCTCGGCGAGCCTGGCATACGCCCAGCGCCCCAGCGGCGTCACCGTCATGCCGTCGGCGGCGACGGCACCGAACTCGGTGAGCAGCTCGACCGCGGCGGGGATCGGCCTCACGCCGTGGGAGAACGCCTGGTAGGCGGCATCGGCCTCGCTGTAGTCGGAGCGCTCGAGTTCCTGGTGGACGGCGTCATCCAGCTCGTCCGCGGTCCACGCTGACCGGCGCTGCAGCACATCGAGCACGAGACGGCACAGGACCGCCGCCCCGATCCGGCGCTCGTCGTCCGACTCGGCCCGCAGCACGCCGCGCAGCGCGAGCAGCCACGTTTCGGCCGGATCTCGGTCGACGGGCGCGGCGGCTGTCGCGCGGTCGAAATCGAGGCTGAGCAGACCGGATGCTTGCGCGGCGACCCACGGACGGTGCAGCGCCGCCAGGTCGGCGGCGGTCCGCACCCAACCGGGGTCAGGCACGCCGATCGCGGCGGTCGCCGGGCCGACGTCCGCGCGGCGCAGCACCCCCTTGGCGGTCACCTGCTTGCCCGGCCCCACCCACGCGGCGAGCGCCTGCGCACGCGACATCACCACGCACTGCGTCATCTCGCTTGTCGGTGTCACGCTTGTCGGTGTCACGCTTGTGGGTGTCACGGTGCTGTCCCGTCGTCGTCCATGGCCCGGTAGCGGTCGCGGAGGGTGAGAATCCGCTCCCGGCGGGTCGAGGTGAGGTAGTCGGGTGAGCCGAGGTTCATAACCCCGTACTGATGGGGATCGACGCCGACGGCGCGCAGCAGCGGCCCGCTGCGCTGCGAGACGCTGCTCTGGCCGATCCCGAAGTGGCCCACGAGATCCTTGACCAGCAGCTCACCACTGAACAGGTCGTTCGCCTTCGCGATGACCCAGCAGATCGCGGCGGCAGCGGTCTCGGGCCGGCTGCGGCGCCGGAAGATCTCCGGGTCCCCCGCGACGGCGCGGGCGAGGAGCCGGCGACAGGCCGTGCGGTACTCCACGTCGAGCAACTCGTCGCAGCACTGGTCGACCAGCCTGAGCACCTCGGTCACCCGCTCGTGGACATCGCCCGGGACCGTTTCCCACGCGAACGGCTCGTCGGGCAGCGGCCGCGCGTCGAGCCGGTCCAGCGCGGCGTCGCCACCGACGGCGCGCCGCAGGGCGTCAAGCAGCGGCCACACGCTGTCCTGGCCGAGTACACCCATCGCGGCCAGCAGCGCGGCCGTGCCCTGTGGCCGCGGCGACCGGATCGTCCGTTGGTACTCCGGTTCGTAGGAGTCGACGGCGGCGAGGGTGTCGGCGGTGAGTGCAGGCCGGATGCCGCGCTCCTGGTGGCAGAAGCGGATGAAGGCCCGCAGCAGGTCAGGGGCCTTGGCGAGGTAGGCCGCGTCGTCGACGATCTTGCGGGGGATCCAGTCGACGAGCAGGAGCTCCACGACCACCGGGCTCCAGCGCAGCGGGTCACCCGGTCCGTAGTCGGTACCGAACCACAGCAGCGACGTGAGCAGGCCCCGGTGATCGGCGTCGTCGAGACCGGTTCCGAACGGGGAGCCGAAGAAGCGCTCGGTCAGCGCCGCCAGCGCGTCGGCGTCCCACTGGGGGCGCTGGTAGCCGGTGCCACCCGCGGGCAGCATGCCGATGGCCCACTCGACGAGCGGGCGGCACGCGGGCCAGGTGTCGGTCTCGAACGGTGGGAAGCTGATGGCGCTGAGCTCGATCGCGTCGCGGATCCGTACCCGGGCGTCGGCGGGTGCCAGCTCCGCCCACGTCGTGTCCGGGTCGTCACCGACGACCTGCATGTGCTCGATCAGCGTGCCCAGCGGCTCGGGGACGGTGAAGGCATCCTTCACGAGCGTGCCCAGGTTGTGGTCGATGTACACCACGAGCGACAGCGCGGACCCGCCGGGCAGCTTCATCCCGATCATGATGTTGTCGCCGTCGCCGAGCACGTGGACCATCTCGATGCTTCCCTCGACCGTGGCCCGGTCCAGGTCGGTGAGCCAGGTGGGCAGGGTGTGCGCCCGTGCGGTGATCTCGCGGCGGACCCGGCGCCGCAGCACGTCGTCGCCGGACAGCTCGGCGATCACGGCCAGCAGCGCCGTGGTCTCCAGCAGGTCGACGTCGAGGAAGGTCTGTATCAGCTCGTCGCGGGACGGAACGCCACCTTCGGGTGCCGATTCGAACGGGCTGCGCCGCGGCGGGTCGAGCGCCGCGAGCAGCGCGCTGACCAGGGACATCAGGGCGAGCGGGTGATCATCGAGGGTAGCCGCGACATCCCGCACGAGGTCGGGTTCTGCTGGCCGGGCGCGCCGCTGGGTGGGCGGCCTGTGGCCCGGCCGTTGCTTCCCGGGGCCGCGCTTCTGCCGGCGCTTTCGCTGAGACACGCCCGAGAGGCTAGACCGTGCCTATCGACGACGTCACCGGTCGTGCCGGGCAGTTGCGGGACCTGGGCACGATGCAGCTCGTGGAATGCGCGGATCGCACGCTCGCCGTGCTCATTGCCCGCGACCGCAGGACCGGGAAACTGTGCCGTCCGGTCGGCGACTGTCACCTCACAGTCCCGGCCGAGCACGGCGCCGCCTTCCGCACGGCACTGCGAGCCCTCGGCTACGCGCTGCGCTGCTACCGGCGAGGATCCGTCCCGGCGGGTCAACTCGCCGGGGTCAGAGCAGCCTGTCAAGTTCCAGGCACACTGCGAACGGCTCGGTGGTGGTGAACCCTCCGACGACGCCGCCGGCGTCCTGGTAGCCGAAACCCTCAGCGAGGTGGCAGGCCAGCACCGACAGCGGCGTGTCGAGGTCCACGATCCAGTAGTGCGGGATACCGGCCTCGGCGTACTCGCTCCGCTTCGCGACGTGGTCGGTGCGACGCGAGCCCGGCGAGACGATCTCGACCACGACGAGCACCTCGGCGGCCGAGATCATCCCGCCGCCCTCGCGTACCCGTTGCCGCGCGGTGCGCTGGGCGACGATCAGATCGGGTCGGCGGGAGAAGCCCGGCTGGTCCGGCGACACCAGCTCCAGGTCGACATCGACATCCTGGATCACCTCGAGATGATCCGGTACCTGCGTGCGCAGTTGAACCGCCAGTTCGAGAGAGGCGAAGTTGTGGTCGGGCACCGGGCTCGGCGACATCAGCAGGCGCCCTTCCAGCAGCTCGGTGTAGCCGTACCCGGGCTCGCTCAGCTCGGCGTACTCGGCGACGGTCAGCAGGTGCGCCGGCGGCTGGGGAAGGACGGTCACGGCGGCTCCTCTCGGCGTGAGCCAGTCTGGCACGGACAGCTGACAGTCCGGGGTGGATCCACCGCGGTGAGAACGGCGACACAGAGCGAGGCCGGTGTCTGTCCGATGCGCAAGCCGGTAAATCCGCAGGTACGCAGTCGCGGACATGCGGACATGCGGACATGCGCAGCTACGTATCTGCGGAACTGCGCAGAGCGGTGTGGCAGCGCGCAATTGAGGACCTGCGCACCTGCGCATCCGGCGCGGGGGTACCCTGCGCGACCGTGAAGCCAGACGCTCGGGTGCTCACCATCGTCAACCTCAAAGGCGGCAGCGCGAAGACGACGAGCGCCGCCTTCCTTGCCCACGCGTTGCACGAGCGCGGCCGCCGGGTGCTCCTGGTGGACGCCGATCCGCAGGGCTCCGCGCTGCGTTGGCACGGCCTCGCGGGGTGGCCCGTGCCGGTCATGGGCCTCGCCTCCACGGCGCTGCACCGCCAGCTCTGGGGCGTCGTCGACCCCGGCCGCTGGGACACGCTGGTGATCGACACCCCGCCGCTGGAGGAGCGCGACGGCATCGTGTCCTCCGCGCTGCGGGTCGCGACCGACGTCCTGGTCCCGATGGCTCCCACGATGATGGAGCTCGACCGGATCGGGCCCGTGTTCAAGGCCCTGGAGGACACCGTGGGCCGCCGCGACGAGGACCCGTCGGTGGCCGTGGTGCTCACGCGGACCGTCGCGCACGCCGCGAGCACCGAGACCGTTCGGGAGATCCTTGAAGGCCAGGGTCGCCGCGTGCTCTACACCAACGTCCCCCGCCTCGAGCGATACGCGCAGGCCTTCGGCGCGCAGATTCCCAAGAGCGACGTGCCCTACGGCTGCGTTGCCGAGGAACTGCTCACCGACTGGAGCTCTCGGTGAGCCGCGCCGGGGACGGCAGGCGCGAGCTGGCAGCCCGCGCCGCGGCCGTGACCCAGACGAGCGCGTCCGCCCAACCGACCGCGTCCCCGCAGCTACCCGGGTCCTCGCCTGCCCGCCCGCCCCGGACCCGCCCGGTGCGGGTCACCGTGGAGCTCTCGCCCATGGAGCACCAGGCGCTGCGGCAGTGGTGCGCGCGGACGTCGGCCGAACTCGACCTGCCGCTCGTCGCGGGGGCCGAGGTGTTCCGCGCGCTGTTGAGTCTCATGCGCGACCAGTCTGCGGTCGCCGACCAGGTGCGAGCCGAGCTCGCCAGGACCGGCGGGAGCCGGCGCAGACACCAGTGACCCCCCGACCGGCCCAGCGGGGCCCGCGGGTGAGGGAACAGCCCGGCGCAGCGGCGGGTTCTCCCCACAGAACGGAAGGAGCGCCATGGCCACCGTGCAGGTGACGAGCGACAATTTCTCCGACGTGGTGTCCGATACCGGCACCGTCGTGCTGGACTTCTGGGCGTCGTGGTGCGGCCCGTGCCGCAGCTTCGCGCCGGTGTTCGAGAAGGTGTCCGAGCAGCACCCGGACATCGTGTTCGGCAAGGTCGACACCGAGGACCAGCCGGAGGTCGCTGCGGGGTTCGAGGTGCGCTCGATCCCCACCGTGGTCGTCATCCGCGACGGCGTCGTCCTCTACGCCGAGCCAGGTGCGCTGCCGGAGCGCGCGTTCACCGACCTCGTGGGGCAGGCGCGCGACGCCGACATGGACGAGATGCGCCAGCGCATGCAGGCGAGCGGCTGACGCTCGAGGTCGGGCAACGGTGGATTCCAGTGCTGATGACGAAATCGTCATCAACGAAAGCCACACACCCCAACCCCGCGGGCGCTACCCACGGTAGAGGTCGCGGATCGCGACCTGCGGGTCGGCGAGGCGCTCGGGATCGGGTGCCAGGCCCGCGGCGATCGCTTTGCGAGCCTGCGCGAGGTCCTTCGGCTTGTCGACGGTCAGCAGCGCGGTGAGCCGCCCGTCCGGGTCCAGCCAGGCCACAGCGCGGCGGGGCTCGTCGAGCGCGCCGCGGCGCACCAGCCGGTCGTCGGCCGTGTGGTGGCCGATGTACTGGAGTTTGTGGCCGAACTGGTCGCTCCAGAAGTAGGACACGGGGTCGTGCACCGGCTCGGGCGCGTCGGACAGCAGCGAGGCGATCGCCACCGCCGGCCCGCCGATCGCGTCGTCCCAGTGCTCGACGCGCAGCCGGGTCCGCCACCGCGGCGACCACCGGGCGGCGACGTCACCCACCGCGACGATCCCGGGCGCGGACGCCCGCAGGTGCTCGTCGACGACCACACCGCGGTCGAGCTCCAGACCCGAGCCGGCCAGCCACCCGGTCTCCGGCCGGACCCCCACCCCGGTCACGACGACATCGGCGGGTAGCTCCGCGCCGTCCGCGAGACGCACCCCGTCGGGACTGATCTCGGCGACCGACGCGTCGAGGCGCAGGTCCACGTCGCTCCACCAGCCCAGCAGCGAGGTGCCGACCTCGGTGCCCAGTGCCTGCGCCAGCGGTGCGGGGCCTGCCTCGACGCATGCGACGGCGCAGCCGCGGGCGAGCGCCGCGGTGGCTACCTCCGCACCGATCCAGCTCGCACCGATGACGACCACGCGGGCGCCGGGGGAGAGCTGCGCACGCAGCGCCAGCGCGTCGTCCAGTGTGCGCAGCGTGAGCTGCTCACCGTGGCCCGGCAGCCGCACCGGCGTCGCCCCGGTCGCGATCACCAGCCCGTCATAGGCCACGTCCCCCGCCGCGGTGAGCACCCGCCGCGCGTCGACGTCCACGCCGGTCGCGGTGGTGCCGAGCCGCAGGTCGACGGACAGGGCGCAGGCGTCGAAGCGCAGCGCGGTGTCGTCGATGTCGCCGAGGAGGACGGCCTTGGACAGCGGCGGGCGGTCGTAGGGCGGATGCCGCTCCGCGGACAGCACCGTGAGCTCGCCCTCGAAGCCCTGCCGGCGAGCCTGCTGGCACGCGTGCGCCGTGGCCAGCCCCCCGCCCACGACCACGATCCGCCCCTCCGCGGGCACAGCCATCGCGAGCTCCTCGGATCATCGGTGCGCGGGACGCCCACCGTATCCTCGTGACCCCCACCCGCCGAGGTGGACGGACTCGCGCTCCGGCGACCGAGTCAGCCGCCGCATGCGGCCGACCGCGGACGAGCAGCATGGACGCACCGACAGCCACATGGAGCCTTGTCGCGGTCCGGAAGCCCCCACAGACCGCGACATGGAGCCTTGTCGCGGTTTCAGGTGCTGCGGCTGCCCTCGAGCTGTCCGCCAAGGCGGGCGCGGGTCGGGGGGCTGAGACCCTCCTCGGGGCCGAGCGGGACATCGGACGGGATGCCGCGCACCGTCCTCGTCACGAGTGCGACGGTGACGTTCGGGCGGGCTACACCCGCGTGGCGGCCACCTGGCGTGCCATTCGCGCCAGCTCATGAGCGTCGCTGCCGGACCGGGCTTCCAGTGCGGCGGCCAGCGGTTCAAGCCGGGTACGGGCCTGCACCGAGCTGATCCTCATTACGTCGGTGATGGCACCGTGAGCGAGTGGAAGCCCCCGCGGGTCCCCGGCCTGGACGTGGATAGTAGCCAGCACGATCCCTGACAGGGTGCGGGCGCGCTCGCTGAGACCCTCCCAACGACGCACCGACGCTGCGGCGAGCGGCTCCGCGACGTCCAGCCGACCCCGGGCGAGTTCGAGGCGCGCGCCTACACCGTCCGGGTCGCCCCAGGGGTCGGTACGGGTAGGTGTCCACACTTGCCGGGACTTCGCCAGCTCGGTGTAGGCGGCGTCCGGTTTCCCGAGAGCGACCAGGGCGGGTACCGAGTCCGCGAGCACGCACGCCGTCACCACTGTGCGCCGGTCGTTGTCAGGTGCGATGTCCCACGACTTCAGCTGCCCAAGCTGGAGCATCTTCAACCCGTCGTCGGGGTGGCCGTGCTCCACCATGACCATCCCCGCGCCAGCCTGGGCGACGGCCTGCAGGTAGGCGTCCCCGGCCTCGGTGGCGAGTTCGAGAGCGCGGCCGTAGTGGTACATGGCCCGGTCGAGGAACCCGGCATCCAACCCCGCCCACCCGGCGACGGTGTGCAGTTCGGCAACCGCCGCCAGCAACGCGCCCTTGACCAGGTCGGTGCCGGGCACATCCAACAGCTGGTCCGCCCATGTGCTCGCGGCGCCGCTCACCTGTGGATTAGCGCCATGGGCGTGGATCGCGTCGCGCAGACTGCCGGTCAGGTCTCGGACGTGCGCCACGTGGACCCAGAAGAGCCGGGACGGGCGCTGCGCCGGTGCCGGGCCACTCACGTCCAGGAGTCCACCGATGCTCATGAGCTCACCGAGCCCCTTGATCGTGCGACCGAACGTGGCGACCCCGCCCAGGGCCAGCACGTGCCTGCGCAGCATCTCGGTGCTCACACCTTCCGGGGCTCCGGCGACCGTGACCTCTCCACGGTAGGCAGCGTCACCACCGGAGGTGCCGTAGCCGAGGCCCATCAGCTGCCGGGGGATGCCGAGCCCTTCGGCAATGCGCACCAGCACGTCGTAGGCCATAACACGGCGCCCGGCGAGAATCTCGGACACCTCGGACTGCGACTGCCCGGTTCGCCGCGCGATCTGCCGCTGACTGATCCCACCATCGTTGAGCGCCCGATACAGCGTGCTGATGTCGTGTCCCGCGAGCGCGGTGCGCACGTCGTCGCGGTCGAACACCGCCGGGTCGATGACGGGCGCTGACTTCTCTGCACCCGGCGTCGGGGTGCCCGCACGTCCCCTGATCTTGTCGGCGTGTTCGTCACTCATCACACGGTCACCGTTCTCCTCGGTGTGTATCTGGCGGCAGCGGCCGTGGTGATCATGCCAGGCCGTTGGGTCACGTCACACATCGCCGCACGCCGGGCAGGCGACGGATCGTGCCCGCTACCTCCGTCCGCAGGCGCCACCGCTCCGGCCGAGTTGTCCACAACGCAGCGGACACGCCCGTCGGCGTCCGGGCTTCGTGAGAGGATCGGGACCCGATCGAGGAGGAGGTCGCGGTGCCGGGTGTGCGGCTGGAGTGGGACGGCAAGACCGCGGACGTGCCGCGGCTTCGACTGCCGCTGCAGGTCGTGGAGACGGTCAACGCCTCGCGCGCCGACCGGGGCACGCTCTCCTTCGATCGCGAGCCCGACGATGGGTGGCGGAACAAGCTGATCTGGGGCGACAACCTGCACGTGCTGGCCTCGCTGCCGACGAGCTGGCCGGCCAGGTCGACCTCATCTACATCGACCCACCGTTCGACTCACGACAGGACTACAAGGTCCGGATCGCGGTCGGTGATGGTGGGGATGCCGCCGACCAGGACCTGGCCAAGCTGTCGTCGGTGCTGGAGGAGAAGGCATACCGCGACACGTGGGGCAAGGGCGTCGAGAGCTACCTGCAGATGCTCTACGAGCGCCTGGTGCTCCTACGCGAGCTGCTCTCCGACCGCGGATCGCTGTTCTTGCACCTCGCGCCCAATGTCAGCCACCTCGCCCGCGTGTTGCTGGACGAGATCTTCGGTGCTGACAACTTTCGCGCCGAGATCATCTGGCAGCGCACCGTCGCTCACGCGGATACCAGAGATTTCGGTACGATTCATGACTCGATCTTATCGTTCTCGAAATCTCCAAGCCATATCTGGCACTCGCAGTACCGACCATATGACGAAACGTACATGCAGTCCCACGATACTGCGGTCGACGAGCGCGGACGGCCGCACCGCCTCAGTGATATGACCGGCGCGGGTACCCGCAGGGGTGAAACAGGTCAGCCGTGGCGAGGGTTTAGCCCTGGCGCGCGTGGCCGCCATTGGGCAAACGATGTTGAGACTCGGGAGCGGCTGGATCGTGAGGGGAAAATTCACTGGCCAACGGGTGGTGGTTTCCCGCGATACAAGCGGTTCTACGACGACATGTCCGGACATCCGGTAGGTGACGTCTGGACCGATATTGGATCGATGAACTCTGCCGCGAAGGAACGGCTCGGGTACGACACGCAGAAGCCGGAGGCGCTGCTGGAGCGGATCATCAAGTCGTCCTCGGACGAGGGCTCGATCGTGCTCGACTGTTTCGTGGGGAGCGGGACGACGGCGGCGGTGGCCGAGAAGCTGCAGCGGCGCTGGGTAGCGATCGACATCGGACGCTTCGCGATTCACACCACGCGAAAGCGACTGCTCGACATTCCGCAGTGCAGCCCATTGGTCGTCGCGAACCTGGGTCGCTACGAGCGGCAGGTATGGCAGCAGGCCACCACTGGACCGCAGGTGCACGCGTATCTCGACTTCGTGGTGCAGTTGTACGGCGCCGCTTCCGTCGAAGGTTTCCAGC
>JALYQB010000766.1 GCA_030856045.1 Actinomycetota bacterium | reverse complement strand
CGTGGCCGACCTGCTGACCTGCCTCGGCGTCGTTGCGGCCGTCGTGCACCAGCCCGGGGACGTGCTGATCGCGCTGCCGGCCATGGTCGTGGCCGCCGCGGTGTGGTGGCGGCGACGCCACGAGAGCGGCTGGGCTCTGCTGGCCGCCGCAGTGATCGCGTTGAGCGTTCCCTACGCACACCTCTTCGTCATCGACGCCGCCATCCGGTCGGTGCTGGGCGGACGGGTCGCCGTCACCGTGGACGGGGTGGCCGTCGTGCTGTGCTGGCTCCTGCTCGTGGTGCTGGCAGTGCGACTGTCACGGCAAGTGCCGGCGCGTCGGGTCACCAGTGGCGTGGCATGAGCCGGAGCCTGGGCGCCACCGCGGCGACGGGCTCGCTGTGGCTCGGGCTGGTGAACCTGGTGAGCAAGGGCTGCCAGATGGCGGTCGTCCTGGTGCTGGCAGCGTTCGTCACCGAGGGCGAGCTCGGTCTGGTGACGCTCGCGGTCTCCCTGGTGAACGTGGGACAGGTAGTCCAGTCGATGGGTGTGTACGACGTCGTCACACGCACCGAACGGGACGTACGCGCCATGGCCGGCACGGTCCTGTCTCTCAGCCTGGTGGTCGGTATCGCGCTCGCGGCGGTGGGCGTGCTCACTGCAGGTCCGATCGCGACGGCACTCGGCGCTCCGGCCGCGGCTCCGTTGATTCAGCTGGCCTCGCTCAGCCTCCCGTTCTCCGCGGCTGGTGGTGTGCAGATGGGGATGATGCACCGCGACCTGGACTTCCGACGCCGGATGCTCCCGGATGCCGGCAGTGCCGTGATCGGCGCAACCGTCACCGTCGCGCTCGCGGTGACCGGGCTCGGGGCCTACTCGCTGGCCATCGGGCTGCTCTGCGCCGCGGTCCTGCAACCGGTGCTGGGCGCGGTGGCCGGCGTGCGCATCAAACCCGCGTGGGATCCTCGGGCCGCTGCTGAGGCGATGCGCTGGATCCGGGTGGTCGGCCCGGCTGCCGTGGTGGCCAACCTGCTGATCAACATCGACTACCCCGTCATCTCGCGGGTGCTCGGGCCGGACGCAGTCGGCATCTACTCGCTCGCGTACCGGATCGCCTGGGTGCCCTACATCACGGTGGCGATCGTGTTGGGCGCCGTCGCGTTCCCGGTGTACACCACACTGCTGCGAAACGGGCGCGGGACGGACCTGCGGGACGCGGTCAGCCGGTTCACGCGCGTCGTACTCGTGGTCGTGGGCGGGATGTACCTGCTCGCTGCGCTGCTGAGTGACCGGGTCGTCCTGCTCGGCGAGCGCTGGCAGCCCGCCGCCGGCGTCCTCGTCCTGCTGTGCGGCTACGGGCTGGGCATCAGCCTGCTGCAGACCTGGTACGAGGCGATCAGAGCAGCGGGCCACCCGCGGTGGTACCTCGTCCTCGAGGTCGCCCACCTGATGCTGCTGGTGGTGGGCCTCGCGCTGCTGACCCGCCATGGGGTGCTCGCCGCGGCCGCGGCCCAGGTCGGTGCGGCGTGGTTGCTGGTCCCGGTCGCGGGTTGGGTGCTGGTGCGTGCGGGCATCGCGCCGCCGATCCGAGAATTGGCTCGCGGCGTGACGGGTCTGGCCGCCGCCGGCTTCGTCTGCTGGCTGGTCGAGGCCGGGCTGGACCGCAGCGGTCTCCTCGGTTCCCCCGGATCACTGGCGGGGGCGACGGCGGAGGGTGCCGTCCTGCTGCTCTGCTACGCGGGGATCACACTGGCAATCAACCGCTCCGCGGTACGCGAGTTGCGTCGGCTGTGGTCGCCGGGGCACCGGACGGTCGGCGGCGCGCGATGAGAGTTCTTCATGTCACGCAACCGGTGGACGCCGGCGTCGCGGCCGTGGTGCTGGAACTCGCCGCGGATCAGCGCGCCCGCGGCTGGTCGGTGGATATCGCTTGTCCACCGTCGGGGTGGCTGGTGCAGCAGGCGCGAGACGCTGGCGTCCCCGTGCACGCCTGGCGAGCAACGCGCTCTCCCGGGCCGCGGTCGGTCACCGAGGCCGTGCACCTCGGCCGCCTCGTCAATCGCCTCGCGCCGGATGTCGTGCACCTGCACAGTGCCAAGGCCGGCCTGGCCGGGCGGCTCGCGATCCGCGCCCGGCGTACCACCGTGTTCCAGCCGCACATGTGGTCGTTCACGTCGGCGGGTGGCCCGGTCGGACGGGCTGCACTCACCTGGGAACGCCTGGCCGCGCGGTGGACGCACCAGCTGCTGTGCGTCAGCGACGATGAGCTCGCCATCGGTCGCGCGGCGGGTGTCGAGGCCGCCGCCACCGTCATCTGCAACGGCGTGGACACCGACCGGTTGCGCCCCGCAGACCGACGCGCTGCCCGGTCCCGGCTCGACCTTGCCCAGGGGCCGATCGCCGTGTGCGTCGGCCGGCTGGTCGGGCTCAAGGGCCAGGACCAGCTGCTCACCGCCTGGCCCGACATCCTGGCCCGGGTGCCCGATGCTCGTCTCGTCCTGGTCGGTGACGGCCCGATGGGCGACACCTGGCGCGCCGGCTATCCGGTCGCGACCCATCCGTCTGTCGTCTGGACCGGACACCAGGAGGCGCCATCCGACTACTACGCGGCGGCGGACGTGGTGGTTCTCCCCTCGCGTGCCGAGGGCATGGCGTTGGTGCCGCTGGAGGCGATGGCCTGCGGTCGCCCGGTGGTCGCCTTCGACGTGAGTGGTGCGCGGCAGAGCGTCGGTGACGCGGGCGCGATCCTCCCCCCCGGCGACCTGGCGAGCCTCGCCGCAGCGGTGGCGCAGCGCCTCGCGGACCCGGCCCTGGCCGCGGCCGAGGGCAGGATCGGGAGGCAGCGCGCCGTACAGCTGTTCGACCGGCGGCGGGTGACCGACCAGGTCGCCGCGCTCGCGAGCCGGCTGGCCGGCGAGACGACGGCCTCGGGCTCGGGCAGATGAACGCACGCCGGATGCGGATTGCGTACCTGCTGACCCAGGACCGTGGTGGGCCGGCCGACGTCACCGTGCGCCTGGCCGCGTCGTTGATCGCATCGGGCGAGGCAGAGGTACGGGTCTTCGGACCGCGCCCGGCGCGGGGCAGCGAGCTGTTGGACGGTCACCACGAGCAGGTGTCGATCGCCAGCAAGGGCAGCGTGGCGGCTGCCCGCTCGGCCCGGTCGGCGATCCGGTCCTGGCGTCCCGACCTGGTCCATGCGCAGGACCGCCGGTCCGGCCTGGTGTGTGCCGGGATGCACCGGCTGCCGACCGGACCGCGGGCGGTGGTGCACACCTACCACGGAGTGCCCGACGACGTGACGGAGCGGTGGTTCCGGGGCGTGCCCACCGCGTCCGGACCGTCGGCCTACACCCGCGCCGTGCTCGCCGCCGACGCCGTCGTCGCCCGAGCCGTGAGCCGGACCGTCGTGCCGGCACCGGCCATGGGTGAGTTCCTGCGCCGCCGGCTGCGGGTGCCGGCCACGCGGCTGACACACATCGACAACAGCGCCGAGCTCCCCGCCTTCAATCCGCCGCCGGGCCAGGTCCGGCACCTGGTGTTCGTCGGCCTTCTCGTGGAGCGCAAGGGAACTCTCGATCTCCTGCGGGCGCTGGCGATGCCCGGCACGATGCCGTCGGGGGCGACGCTCACCGTGGTCGGGGACGGGCCCCAGCGCGCCGATGCCGAGCAGCTCGCGAGCCGGCCCCCATTGGCGGGTCGGGTGCGCTTCCTCGGCTTCCGCACCGACGTGCCCGAGCTGCTCGCACAGGGTGATGCGCTGGTCCTGCCATCTCGGATGGAACAGCAGCCCCTGGTGGTGGCTGAGGCGATGGCCGCGGGCAAGCCGGCTCTCGCGACCGACACGGGGGGCGTCGCAGACATGCTCGACGTGCCGGGTGCGGCGCGCTACCTGGCTGCGCCCGGGGACGTCCACGGGCTGGCGGCCACGCTCCGAGAGCTCTTCGGTGATCCCGACCCGGCGGGCACGGGTCGGGCGCTGGCCGCCGAGGCGAGGCGCCGCTTCAGCCCGGCCGCGTGTGCCGCATCGCACCTCGCCCTCTACCGCGACCTCGTGGCACGGTGAGTGCACGGACGGACGAAGGTCGCGCTCACCGGGTGGACGCGCTCCCCATCACGCTGTATTAGTGGAGAGTCGTGAGCACATGCCGTGC
>JALYQB010000756.1 GCA_030856045.1 Actinomycetota bacterium | reverse complement strand
CTGGACGACGGCGTCGTGGAGCAGGCGGGCGAGGTGGTGCTGGCGCGCGAGGCCCAGCCGACCAGGGACCCGGCGCTCGTGCTGCGGGTGGCCGCGACCGCGGCGCGCACCGGCATGCCCATCTCAGCGGGAACCCTCTCGACGCTCGCGGACACGGCACCTGAGCTGCGGGGACCCTGGCCACGGGATGCCCTCGACGAGCTGCTGTCGCTCCTGGGTGCGGGGCGCCGCGCGGTGGACGTCATCGAGGCCCTGGACCGCACCGGGCTCTGGGGCAGGCTCTTCCCCGAGTGGGGGGCGGTGCGCGACCTGCCGCCGCGCGACCGCGCCCACGTATGGACCGTCGACCGCCACCTGGTGGAGACCGCGGCCCAGGTCGCTCGGCTGACGACCGGCGTGGCGCGGCCGGACCTGCTGCTGCTCGGCGCGCTGCTGCACGACATCGGCAAGGGGCGCGGCGGGGACCACTCCGTGGTCGGCGCCGCACTCGCGTCACAGGTCGGACAGCGTGTCGGGCTGTGGCCGTCTGACGTCTCGGTCCTCACGGCGATGGTGCGTCACCATCTCCTGCTGCCGCATACCGCGACCCGCCGCGATCTGGAGGACCCGGGCACGATCGAGCGGGTAGTCGAGACACTCGAGGGGGACGCCGTCCTGCTCGAGCTGTTGGTGGCGCTCGCCGAGGCGGACGCGCTCGCGACCGGCCCCGGCGTCTGGAGCGACTGGAAGGCGCAGCTCGTCTGGGACCTCGGGGACCGAAGCCGCGCAGCGCTCGCGGGGCGGGTGCCGGCCGGGCCGGAACCGCTGACCGACGCCCAGCGCCTGCTGGCGGAGGCAGGTGGCGTGTACGTCGAGCTCGATCCGTACTCCGAGGGAAACGCCCTGTCGGTGACCGTCGTCGCACCGGACAGGCCCGGCCTGCTGTCGCGGGCGGCCGGGGTGCTCGCGCTGCATTCGCTCCAGGTGCACACCGCGGATCTGCGCTCGCACGGCGGCTCCGCGGTCGACGTGTTCGGCGTCTCGCCGGTGTTCGGCTCCCCACCCGACGCGGCGCTGCTGCGCGAGGAGCTCACCCGGGCGCTCGACGGCTCGCTCCCACTGGCGGAGCGTCTCGCCGCGAAGGAGCGGGACTACGGCGAAGCTCGCGGGGAGGCGTCGAGGCCCCGGGTGCTCTGGTTCGACGAGGCGACGGGTGCGGTGGTGCTCGAACTACGCACCCGGGACCGGATCGGGCTGCTGCACCGCGTCGCGGCCGCGCTGGAGGACTGCGGGGCCGACGTGGGGTGGGCACGGGTGGCGACGCTCGGCAGTTCGGTGGTCGACTCGTTCTGCCTCCGCGGCACGGAGGGCCGGCTCACGGGAGAGCATCGCCGCCGTATCGAACGTGCCGTGCTCGCCGCGGCCCGCTGACCCGCTCGGGGTGTCCCTCGTGCCGTGACGGATCCACGTCCTAGACTGCGGCATGCGCGCGGGCGAGAACGACGTGGTACCTCTGCACCAGCCCTTCGAGGTGAGCTTCCGGGGTTTCCGGCGACGGCAGGTGCTGGAACACCTCGAGTCCCTCGAGGGTGAGCTCGCCATGGTCGGCGCCGACCGTGACGACGCGCTGGAACAGGCCGCGACCCTGCGCAAACTGCTCGAACACGTCCGGCGGGAGTCCGAGGAGGCGCACGCCTGTCTGGAGCGGCTGGCGAGGTCTCCGGGCTCGGTCGGTGGGACCAGTGAGCGCCTGCACCGGATGATGCTGCTCGCCGAGGCCGAGACGACCGAGCTGCGCCGCCGGGCCGACGAGGACGTCACCACGCTGCGGAGGCAGGCCGAGTCGGAGGCTTGTCACATCCGGGCGGTCGCCGAGCAGAAGGCCGCGGAGTCCCACGCGGCGTGCGCCCAGCAGGCGGCCGAGTTCGAGGAGCAGCGCCATCGACTGATGGCGGAGCACGCCGGGTGCGTGCGACGTTTCGAGGAGGAGCAGCGCACCAAGCGAGCGGAGTGCGCGGAGCGCGACGAGGAGAGCAGACGGCGTGCGACGCTGCTGCTGCACCTTGTGGCGCAGGAGTCGCGGCGCCGCTGCGAGCAGGCCGACCGGCGCTGCACCGAGCTGCAGGCCGTACAAGCCGACCTGGCTGCGCGGCTGCGGACGATGCTGGCCGCGGTCGCCGACGCCGGCCATGAGATCGACACTCCGCTGCACGCCGCCCCGGCCGCGGCGCTCAGCACCGCCGACGAGGGGGCCACCCGGCTGAACCCCGCGCCGCCCGCGCAGGCAGACCGCGTCTCCGCGCCGGCGTACGCCTGATCCGGTCGGCGCTCGGGCTTCGCCGGTTGAGTAGTCCTACCCGCTCGTCCTCCGCGGCATCACGCTGCCCGCTGCACCCCCGCGGCGACAGGCTCTCCTGCGTGGCTCCCGGTTGCCGGGCGCGGGACGGGGAACCCGCTTGACCGAGGGGGACGGGCGGAGAGATGTCGAGAACGGCCGCCGCGGGGTCACGCCGGAGTGCCGCTCGCCGCGGCCCGGGCCCGGAGGAGGGCGCGGGCCGCGGGGACCGGCCGGTCGAGGACGGGCGTCTACCCTGGACCGCGGGGTCAGGCCCCACCTGCCCGGGCACGGGCAGTACCCACTCCCGTCCCGAGGAGCGCGACCGGCGTGTTCGACACTCTCTCCGACCGGCTCACCTCGGCGCTGGGCGGCCTGCGCGGGAAGGGCAGGCTCTCCGACGCCGACATCGACACCACCTGCCGCGAGATCCGCATCGCGCTGCTCGATGCGGACGTCGCGCTGCCGGTGGTGCGCCAGTTCGTCGCGCAGATCAAGGAACGCGCCAAGGGCGCCGAGGTCTCCGCCGCGCTGAACCCTGCGCAGCAGGTCATCAAGATCGTGAACGAGGAGCTCGTCGGCATCCTCGGAGGTGAGACGCGCCGCCTGGAGCTCGCGAAGACCCCGCCGACGGTGATCATGCTCGCCGGCCTGCAGGGCTCTGGGAAGACGACCCTCGCCGGGAAGCTCGCGCACTGGCTCAAGGGCCAGGGTCACACGCCGCTGCTCATCGCCTGCGACCTCCAGCGGCCGAACGCCGTGACGCAGCTGCAGGTGGTGGGTGAGCGTGCGGGTGTGCCCGTCTTCGCGCCACATCCTGGTGCATCGTCGACTGGTCAGATGGCGTCGACTGGTCAGATGGCGTCGACTGGTCAGACGGCGTCGACTGGTCAGACAACAGAGTCCGGCGTCGGTGTGGGCGACCCGGTCGACGTCGCGCGCCGCGGTGTGGCCGAGGCACGGTCCCGTCAGCACGACATGGTCATCGTCGACACCGCCGGGCGTCTCGGCATCGACGAGGAGCTCATGCGGCAGGCGTCGAACATCCGCGACGCGGTGGAGCCGAACGAGACGCTGTTCGTCGTCGACGCGATGATCGGACAGGACGCCGTGGCGACGGCCGAGGCGTTCCGTGACGGCGTCGGCTTCACCGGCGTGGTGCTCACCAAGCTCGACGGTGACGCCCGCGGTGGTGCGGCGCTGTCCGTCCGGCAGGTGACCGGCCGCCCGATCCTCTTCGCCTCCAACGGCGAGAAGCTCGACGAGTTCGACGTCTTCCACCCCGACCGGATGGCCGGCCGGATCCTCGGTATGGGCGACGTGCTGACGCTGATCGAGCAGGCCGAGCAGGTCTTCGACGCCGAGGAGGCCGAGGCCGCCGCCGCAAAGATCGGCACCGGCGAGCTGACGCTCGAGGACTTCCTCGACCAGATGCTCGCCGTCCGGCGGATGGGCCCGATCGCGAACATCCTGGGGATGCTGCCCGGCGCCAACCAGATGAAGGACGAGCTGGCCGGTGTCGACGAGAAACACCTCGACCGACTGCAGGCGATCATCCGCGGTATGACACCGGGGGAGCGCGCCGAACCGAAGATGATCAACGCGTCGCGACGGCAGCGCATCGCCCGCGGCTCCGGCGTCACCGTGAGCGACGTGAACCAGCTCGTGGACCGCTTCTTCGAGGCGCGCAAGATGATGCAGCAGATGGCGGGGCGGTTCGGCTTTCCAGGGTCCGGTGGTGTGAACCGGAAGAACCGCAAGGGCAAGAAGGGGAAGAAGGGCCGTGGGCGCGGGCCCACGCCACCCAAGGTGCGTGGCGGTATGCCGGGAGCCCCCGGAGGGTGGCCGGGCGCCGACCTGTCAGGGAGGGCAGGCGGCCCGCCCGCGCAGCTGCCGCCCGGTGGGTTTGACCAGCTCCCACCGGGGTTCGACCCGTCGAAACTGAAGTTCGGCGACAAGTGACGGTATCCTCCGGGGCGCCCGGAACCCGGGCCATGCACCTGCGCGGGGTGCTGCTGCCCAGCGGTGAGCCGGGCGAGCTCTGGGTCTGTGACGGGGTGATCTCGACGGAACCGGTGCCGGATGCTGCGACCGTCGCCGACGGCGGGTACATCCTGGCGGGGCTCGTCGATGCCCACTGCCACGTCGGCCTCGGCCCTGAGGGTCCGGTCGAGCTGGCCGAGGCGGTCGTGCAGGCGGTGGCCGACCGGGAGGGTGGGTCGCTGCTCCTGCGCGACTGCGGCTCTCCGCTGGACACCACCCCGTTGCAGGAGCGCGACGACCTGCCGCGGATTCTGCGTGCGGGCCGCCACCTGGCCCGGCCGAAGCGATACATCCCCGGTCTCGGCATCGAGCTGGACGATCCGGCGCTGCTGGCCGACGCCGTCGCCGAGCAGGCCCGCGCCGGGGACGGGTGGGTGAAGCTGGTGGGGGACTGGATCGACCGGTCGACGGGCGACCTGGCCCCGTTGTGGCCCGACGCTGTGCTGGCCGAGGCCATCGACGTGGCGCACGCGCACGGGGCGCGGGTCACTGCGCACGTCTTCGGTGAGGACGCCCTGCCGGGGCTGCTCGCCGCGGGGATCGACTGCATCGAGCACGGCACCGGCCTCACCGACGACACGATCGCCGAGATGGCGCGCCGCGGGACCGCGCTGGTGCCCACGCTCATCAACATCGAGACGTTTCCCGCCATCGCGGAGGGCGCGGTCCGCTACCCGCGCTACGCCGAGCACATGCGGGCGCTGCACGCGCGTGTCGGCGCCACGATGGGTGCCGTGCTCGACGCGGGTATCCCGGTCTACGCCGGGTCGGACGCCGGCGGCGGCATCGCGCACGGGCGGATCGTCGACGAGGTCGCCGCCCTCGCCGCAGCCG
>JALYQB010000749.1 GCA_030856045.1 Actinomycetota bacterium | reverse complement strand
ACCGGCAGGCACGGCACGCCTACGAGCACGGCGCTGACTTCATCAGCACACGACGACTCTCCGAACTCATCGGCGCGACCACATTGGACGCCTTCGCCGCGCTATCCGCCCTACTCGCAGCGCAGCGTCCGGACCGCTACGAGCCCTCGCTCTACCGAACGCACTGACTGCTATCCCCGCACCGAAATGACACCTCGACTCGACGGTCTCACCGGTGGAAGCAATCGAGCTGGTCAATGGCCGACTGTGCCGTTTGGCACTGGCACTCTCATCAGGGCTGGTACCGAGCCAGCCTTCGGCAGCCGACGATCGCGCCGCGATGGTCGCGGACCTCCAGATCCGGGAACACCAGGTCGGCGCGCCGCACCTCGGTGGCGACGATCCGGGACACCACCAGCCGCACGCCCGGCCGTTCGGGTGGCAGTTCCGAGCAGGCGCCGTAGCGGATCGTCACCAGAGACACGGCCGGGTCGGCGATCAGCTCTTCGGCGACCGGCTGCTGTTCGAGTCGTGCCACCCTGCCGGACGGCGGAATCGCCGCCACGATGCGCTCGCCCTCCAGCACGTTGATCCGGTGCGGGGTGAGGTTCACGAGTGTGATGGCGAGGGTCACTCGTATGCCCCGGCTCGCGCGAGGAACACTGCGGTACCGGGTCGGCGCGGTACGAGCTGCACCAGTTCGCTGAGTGCGCCATCGTCACCCCGGAACTGCGCGACTCGACCGTCGGCGTCCTGCCCGGGCGCAGCGCGCTGCCACGGCAGGACCTGCGATCGGTCGATCGTCAGGTCCCGGTCGATGACCGCGCACAGTGGTGGTGCCGTCGTGCCCCCGTGAGTGAGAATCCCTGCGATCCAGACGTCGCCGTCGATCCGTACCCGGCCGTGGCACCCTCCCGACCAGAACCACAGGTGTGTTGCGCCCACCGGGAGCTCAGTGGGCAGCGGCGCGCGGTGCATCCCGTCGATGTCCGCCCACGCGGCGACCGCGTTGGGCAGCGCGGCCACCAGCTCCGTCCACTCAGGACGCTGTCGGACGCCGCTGCCGTGCAGCGTCATCGTGATCATGCGACACCTCCGGCGACGAGCGCGGCGAGCGCGGCCAGATTGGGCGTCTGCCACGTCTCGTCGTCGACGCGGGCCGTGCCGAGTCCTCGGGTGGTGGCACCCCCGAGACCCACCAGACCAGCGTCGAGATCGGCGATGACGGCGTGCAGCAAGGCGGTCTCGACGGGCGCAAGCGGCCGCAGGGGTTCGATCCGCACTCGGAACCTACCGGCGGTGACCACCCGACGTGCGTAGAGCAATTCCGGTCGTGCGCCCGCGGTGACGCGGTCGAGCGCGACGTGGTGCCGCACCTGGCAGCGCGCCTGCTCGATACGCGTGTCGCCGACCGCGATCCTGCCCCGAGCGCCGGAGGCAGCCGCACCGGGCGCCGGCGCCCAGCCGAACAACCCGCAGGGGATGCAGTCGCCGCAGTCACCGCGGTCGCAGGCGAGGTGCCCCAGCACCCGGCAGATGTACTCCACGCGGGATCGGAGCACACCCTTGAGGCTGCTGCCCGGGATCATCGGCTGGTGATCCCGGGTTACCACCGCGGCGATCTCGGGCTCGCGACTGTCGGGTTCGTGCGACCCCGTCCCGACGTGCACGCCGTCGACGATGCGCAGCCACACGTCCAGTACCGACTCGGGCTCCGGCGGTTCTGCGGTCAAGGCGACCGGCGTCGGGTAACACTCCACCGAGCCGCTACCGAGCCAGTCGAGCAGACCGTTCACCGTGGCCAGGTCGTAGTCGGCCTCGCCGATACCGACGACGGCACAGGCGCCCGCACCGAGCGACGTGCCGCGCCCCAACCGGGGTCGCCAGGTCCGCAGCACCGCACGGAAGCTCTCGAGTTGATCCTCGTCGGCGTCGTTCCATCGCAGGTGCACGTCGAACTCCGCGCCGGGGGCCAGCTGCTCGACGGAGAACAGGTGGTGTGGGCGGGCGGCGCCGCGGTGCCGGTCGAGGGACACCCGCATGGTCGTGGTGACCTCCGAGGCGGTGTGCGTCCGCACGCCGAGCACCTCGATGAGGGAAGGCATCTTCTTCTCCGCCTCCGGTGGTGATCCGAACAGCTCTCCGGGCAGTCCGCCATCCGCGCAGTGCGCCCGCAGGCTGCCGGCCACCGTGGTGCCGGGCAGCACCACTCGGTCGAGGTGATCGCGTCGCAGCGGGATGCGGTGGGCGACGCGCTCGGCAGGACCGACCGGCCGGCGCTCCGGGCCACCGACCCCGCCTGCGCTCGTCATCCGCAGCCGCACGGTGAACAACCACGTTCGCATCACGCCACCTCCGACCCGGTCGGCGCGACGAGAGGGGGGCAGAGTGCCCCGAAGCCCTCCCGGCGGCGCAACCCGATCCCACGAACCGAAAGTCCGCGCACGGCATCGTCCGATGGCACGGGGTCGCACTCGATCACGTAGGTGGACCCCGGGCCGGCGACCCGTTCGGTGGGTTTCGCCAGCCCCGCGGCGGCGTGCCAACCGGCGGTCTCCGCCCATCGGCTCCACCGGGCATGTGGATCGATCGTGACCCGATCCACGCCGAGCGCGGCGGCGAGTTCGGTGGTGTCGGGCACCGCGGTCGGCAGTCCCGCAACGTCCACGAAGATGCCCGGACTCGCCAGCCGCAGGATCAGCCGGCCGCCATCGCGTTCCAGCAGCTCCGGCTCCGCATCGGGGTCGATCTCCACCGTCGCGGTTCCGCCGGTGCTGCGGCTGCCGCCGAGCCACAGCGTGTCCACCGACTCGAACGCGTGCACGGCTGTACCACTCACCCACCCGGTGAACTGCTGCCTTGGCCAGAGCGTGTCCTTCCGGAAGAGCTGCTGGTCGATCGCGACGCCCTCGGTGTCCAACGCCGCGCGCGCACGCCGGGTCAGAACAACGCTGTCTTCGTCGATCTGCCCCTTGGCTGGTTCCAGCCGCTGCCGGCAGACATCGCACTGCTCGGCGGTCTCCCCGCGGCTGCGGTCCCACCACAGCCGGGTACAGCGTGGACCGGGCCGGTACTTGTGCTTCAGCACGCTGATCGGCTCCGGCAACCCCCCGGGTGCGTGCAGCGGCCCGAACACGCCCTCGCCCTCGAACACGTCCAGAAACGCGGACCGGTGGCGAGTGCCCGGCTCGGGTGCACCGAACCGCCGGATCCATACCGCCGCGCAGGCGCCGCGCAGCACGCTGCCTGGGACGTGCAGATGGGTGGGGTTGCGGTAGTCCGGCAGCGGTCCGGTGCCGACGTGCACCGGTTGCCGGAGCGTCACCGTCACCCGAGCGGAGCTCATGCGGTCCTCCCGCTGAGGAACGTCTCGACGGCCGACCGATCGAGCGCGAGGTCGGGGCAGGTGATGTGGACCCAGCCGACGCCACGGCGTCGGCCCGCACCCAACGAGCGGGTTGCCCGGCCCGCGATGGCAAGCACGGCGACGTGCACGGCGGGATTGCCGGCAAGCCCGGTCCCGCCGCCGAGGGAGCCGATCCTGGTGACGTGGAACTCCGCCCGCTGCGCCCAGGTCTCCTCGGCGAGAGCGAGCATGTCGGGGCTGGCCGTGTGGGTCTCGCGATCGAGCTGCACCCTGGCGGTGATCTGGGGCCGGTGCCAGCGAGCCTCGGCGTCGCTCCAGTGCCACGGGCTCGGCGCTCCCGCTCCGCCGAACACCGCAGTGACCAGCGGCGCCGCCTCGCCGAGCAGGCGTTTCGCGGTGGCCCGCATGACACCCTTCAGCGATGTTGCGGGTAACGGGTCGGATTGGTCGATGGTGGCATCGATGCCCGGCGCGGCCTCGCCGGTGGACACCCGGAACGGACCGAGGAAGTCGATCACGAAACGGAGCTCGTCGGGGGTGCTCATGCCGACCACCACCGGGTGAGAGCGAGTGCCGAAGTCAGTGGGACCACGGGATTGTCACCGAGGAACGGCTCGGCCAGCGTGGCCAGCGCGATGTGCGGTACGTCCTCCCCCGGTTCCGTCGACTCCTGCCGGACCCGGATGCGGCGCAGCTGCCCGTCGAGGTCGACCTTCTCGCGGAGCATCCGGGCCAGGACGTGGCGCTGCGACCGGGGGACTGCGGCGAGGTGGGTCAGCGCGTCGGCGTGCTCGGCCAGGTCGTCGAGCGCGACGCTGTGCCGCTCGTGCACGGCTGCGCTGCCCTCGTGGGTGATCGACTGCCAGGACACCGCGGCCCGCAGGCCGCCGTGCTCCTTCTTCGCGATCTTGAGCAGGTCGTGCGCGAGGTCGGTCACCACGGACAGCGGCTCCTTGATCTGGTGGAAGACGACACCGGCCGACGCCGACCCGCGCAGCCCGTCCCGGGCCAGCGGGGCCACCCCGTCGGCGAACTCTCGCAGGTAGGTGCGCACGAACGGCCAGGCATAGGGGGCTGGAACGGTGGCGAGCAGGTCGTCACCGCCGACGAGGTGCGCGATCACCGGCCAGTGCCCGGCCGGCTCGTCTCCGCTGATCACCCGGACCGCGGCGACCAACGCCGTCCAGGTGGCGTCGTCGATGAGTCTTGGGGCGTTCTGCAGGTGCAGCGCCTGCTGCGGGTCCTGCGCCGCCGCCCGGCGGAGTGCGGCGATGAGCCCCCCGACGGCGTTGCCGTCGGCGAAGACCGTGGCCAGATGGTTGTCGTCATCCGGGTACGGGCTGAGCCGCGCCAGCTCGTCGAAGGTCGTCGGCACCTCCCGACCTGCGGGTCCGGCCAGCTCGCGCAGCAGCCGGGTCTCGGCAAGCGGCTTGTTACCGACCTCGGTGGCGCGACCCTCCGCGGAGCGAGCGTGACAGTCGCGGCACACGCTGTCCTTCTTGTCGTCACCGTCCTCGCTGGGGATGCGCGCGATGACGGGCCAGACGTTGCACCAGTCGCAGCGCTGCGCCCCCACCCACTCGGGGGACACCGCCGGAAACTCCCACGTGTCCTCCCGGCCGAGGTCGTAGGCGCTCGCGTAGTTGTCGCCCACCAGGTGGCCGGCGGTGAGGAACGCGGCGGGCAGGGCCGTTCGCAGCGCGCCGACCAGCCGGGCCACGACGTCGGGCACGTCGGCTGGGTCCTCGACGAGCACCGAGACGACCCCGTCCACGTGGCCCGCCTCGTCGTGCACGGTCACACCCAGGCCGGACAGGCATCGCTCGACCGCAGGGCGGCTCGTCGCTTTGGTGATCATGCTGGACGCCCCGCGGCGTCCCTTCAACCGTTGCGCGCGGACTAGATACGTCTGGATCTGCTGGACGCCGACGTCCACGTAGTGGTGGGTCACGGCTTCTTTCCCGGCAGCTTCTTCGGGTCTTTGACATCGACGTCGCGCACGATCGGCATCGACTGCTGCCCGTCGATCTGCGGAAGCAGAGCGAGGGGATGCCCGAACCGCTCACCATCCTTCTCCGCGAGCGCAGACCCGCTCGTACCGTGCCAGAACGCGTATCCGGCGTCGAACTTCTCGGGGTCGGCCTCCCGGTCCGTCCAGCGAGCTCCGGGCGGGTACCACACCAATGTCGGATCGACCTGGTCGAGCGTCAGAGCCTTCGCCACGAGGTTCCACTGGCGCGCGATCGGCTCCGTCGTCGACTCCCGGAACTCGTCGACCGCGTACTCGGCGATGGTGTCGAGGTCGCACTCCTCGCCGGCGCCGCCGTACCGGAATGCCGATCTCCACAGCCGGGTTCGGCCCCCCTTGAGGGTGATCGTGCAACTGCCGTACCCGAGTGCTCGGCCGCCGCCGATGTGGACGACCAGATCACGGTCCGCACCGCCGCCGCCCGACAGAGCCAGCTCGGGCCGAAGGGTCGCGAGCAGCGCGCCGATCTGGTCCGTCGTGACGTCCACGACGGTGACGGTCGCGGTGAAGACCGTGCCGCACGGGAAGGCCGCCGCCCCGGTCACGGTCTTCTCGTGCTCCTCGGCCTTGTGGTGTTCGCGTGCCTCACCCCGGCGAGGCAGCGGCCCGTCATCGACGCTGGTGTGCCAGTAGAACTTGCGGCCCCGAAGGTGTCTGGCGCCGTGGCGGTCTGCTGCCGAACCCCATTCCCGCAGCGGCGGGAATGCGCCGTTGCCTGGCATGCCTTCGGCCGCATCCAGGTAGAACTGACCCGCGCCGGGGTGCGGCGCTCCCATCGGCGGCAACGTCATCACCAGGCCGGTCACCTCGCCTTCGGCCACCGCGTCGGAGAACCGAACGTGCCCACGATAGGACTGCTGGTCGGCGTGCGACGGTCGCTCGGCATCGTCCTCACGAGCGTCCGCACAGCCGAACAGCCGGCAGCTCGGGCACAGCGAGCCGGCGTCGGTGCAAGCCTGGGCCAGGGGCGGCACGCGGGACCCCGACGCGTCTTTGATCTCGTCACCCGCCGGCTTCGTGCCGCGGCCATTGGCTGTGGTGCCGCGGTGGCGCCAGAGCTGCGCCAACTGAATTCGGATGATCTTCTTGCCGGCGTCGTCGAGCCGCAGCCAGATCGGTTGCCGCTCCTGTAGCCGCTTCGACGCCCGATAGCGCCGGCCGACCACCACGTCGCTCTCCCGGGGCCAGTGCACCGGCACCAGCGGCGGCGATCCGGCCTCGGCGGTGCGCACGTCGTCGGCGCCCTGGACGGCGATCTTGAAGTCGGCCCACACGTCATCCGGGACCCCGGGCTGCACCTCGTCGGTGAGCTTGCGCAGCGCGGCGAAGTACTCCGACCCCGTCCGAGCCTGCGCATGGCTGATGAACACGACCCAGTCGCCCTCGTCGTCCAGTGCGACCCGGGTGACCTCGTCCTGCCCTGGGTCGACGCCGATCGACAGTCGCTGACCCGACCTGATGCCGTCAGTACCTCCGGCCGCTCGCAGGACACTGTGGTGCACGCGGTAGTCCGCCGTTGCGGGTCCGGTCACCGGCTCGCAGAGCCGCAGCCGGGTCGGGCGGCCGTCGTGGTCCACCTCGTCGACGATCGCGAGGACCAGCCCACCGGTGTTCACCGCCGCGTCCCGGTAGACCGGAGTGAACTCCTGGTCGAAGACCCGCAGGCAACTCCCGGTCAGCGTCTCGTGCAGCGAGCGGAAGGCCCCGTGCAGCGAGGAGCCCGGGACGATCTGGCGGGTGCTGCCGTCCAGCTCGGTCCGGTGCGGCAGCCTGTCCTTGTCCGCGCTGGCGGTGCCGCGCACCAGCACGGGCGTCCGGGCCGTGATCCTGATGCCGATGGTGCCCGACCAGAGGTCTCCGACGCCGCGGTGGCCGTGCGGCTCGCGGCGGGGCGCCATCTCGTCCGGGAACGGGACGAACGTGTACGGGTTGACGAAGCGGTCCGGCGGCACGTGCCCCCCTCGGTAACAGCACGGTCGGCTGTGATGTCACGCATTCTGTCGTCACCACGCTCCGTAACGTTTCACCGCCCCGGCACGACTCCCCGAACAGACCACACGAGCAGCGGGAGAGACCAGTTGAGCGGTTCCACACGTCGTGAGGTGGCCGCGCGCTGGGTCCCGCGCAGCCCGCTCCTCGGCGACGCCTCGATCGCGGTGCTCGTGCCCGCGGCGGCGGCCATGTTCGGTCTGGTTCTTGAGGACATATTGCCGGTGCGGGGCCTCGATGGGGTCGCCTCGCCTACGCGCTTGGTCGTGCTCGGCGTCCTCGTGGCCGTATTGGTAGGTGCGGTCGCCTACCGGAGATGGGTATATCGGACCACTGGGACGCTGTATTCGGTGAGCTTTCTGGACGAGCGGATGGGCGACTACCACGAGAATGCCTTGGCCGACGCGAGACGTCGGCACATGGCCCTGCAGGTCCTCGGTCGGCGGATCGATCTGGCGGGCCGGGAATGCTCAGGAGTGGCCGACGTCATCACTCCGCGACAGGAGTTGTCACGCATGGTGGAGGATGCGTTCAACCAGGATCGCGACGACACCGGTTATGTCGTTGCACCCAATCTACTATGGCCCGCAGCGCTCGCTGTCGGGCCGTCCCTTACCCGCGCCCGAGACGCGAGGTTCATCGAATTCGACAAGTCAGGCGAGGTCGATCAGATCTTCATGCTGCACGAGCGTGCTGATAATCCCGTTGCCGCTCCAACGCGGCAGACGACCGCACTCGATGAACCCACCGGCGATCGCCGCGGCGTGGTGCTCGCGTTCACCGAGGCGTTCGCGAAGTTCACGCCAGAACGACAGTTCGCCCGCCTTGGCGTGCAGGAGTTCACCGTCTTACGGCCCTTGGACGGCAAGCCAGGACAGCGGTGGTCGGGCCCAGCGCTCTGCCGGCTGGCCGACGATCTCGCAGGACATCTCGCCACGCTGAAGAGCGAGTGCGAGCACGGAAACCGTGAACTGGTCGTCGTCGCGTTCCTGCCGAAAACCGTCGCGCTACTCATCGGTTGGCATCTGGGCCGCGCCCGGCAACGGTTCTTCGCCAACACGCACCTGATGCACTACGTGCTGGGTGAGGACCGGTTCGTCGCCCTGCGCGTGCACCCGTCGCAACCGACCCACTTTCCGTCCCCTGTCTCCGGGAGTTGAGTCGTGCCCACGCTGATCAGCCCGCTGGCGGCTGGGGCTGCGTGATACCGCGCCACCGAAGGCGCCGCGCCAGGTGAGCTTCGGCCCCGACCGCTGCCTAGGAGGGCGCTGAATAAGTCGGTTCGCCGCAAGTTTGCAAGCCGCTGACCTGGACCTTTACAGGTCGCGAGCCTCGGGAAACGGGGTTTTTCAGCGCCCTCCTAGGGACCAAGGATCCCTAGTCGAGTTCCCACGGGCCGAGGAGCGAGTTACGCCGAACTGGCAGCCGGGCCACCACGCCGCCGGACCGAATTGCGGTTCACGAACCCGGTGTTCTTCTCCAGCAACGGCCGCGACAGGTTTCTATACGCCCTTCGGCGTGAGGCGTTTCGGAACTGCCGGGCTAGAGAAGCCGGCGGACGCGCTGACAGTTTCTATACGCTTTTCGGCGTGAGGTGCTTGGGAACACCGCCGAAGCGAAAGTGAGGCGTGGCCGAGTGTTTCTATACGCCCTTCGGCGTGAGGTGCTTGGGAACAGGTGGGCGATGCACGCCTACCTACCGATGTCGCTGGGATAGTTTCTATACGCCCTTCGGCGTGAGGTGCTTGGGAACGACCCGGTCGATGGGCCTGCCGACGCTGACCTGGTGTTTCTATACGCCCTTCGGCGTGAGGTGCTTGGGAACACTTCGCTTCGTCAGCGACGAGATCGATAGCATCTTCGGGACGTTTCTATACGCCCTTCGGCGTGAGGTGCTTGGGAACTGTGAGCACCCCGTCCAGTGCCTGGACTGCAAGAAGTTTCTATACGCCCTTCGGCGTGAGGTGCTTGGGAACTGTCTCCGCAGTCTCAACGGTTACTGTTGTCTTGGAGTACGTTTCTATACGCCCTTCGGCGTGAGGTGCTTGGGAACGGTTGTTAATATTCCCGCTTGATCACGGCTCGCACAACGTTTCTATACGCCCTTCGGCGTGAGGTGCTTGGGAACAGGCGGTCCCGGCGCTTGATGACCAGCGTCCGCGTTTCTATACGCCCTTCGGCGTGAGGTGCTTGGGAACGAGCAGGAGCTCGGGTGCGAGTTCGCGCGGCCCTACAAGTTTCTATACGCCCTTCGGCGTGAGGTGCTTGGGAACTCCTGCTGTTCGTCGTTATCGTAGGTCTCCTCATAGTTTCTATACGCCCTTCGGCGTGAGGTGCTTGGGAACCCTACCCCCGTTGACGGGTCGCTGACCAGCACGTTCGGGAGGCCGCTGCACGCGAGACCCACCAGCGCCGGTATCCGATCTTGGAACACGGTGAGAAGCCGTGTTTGCGCAGGTAGCAGGCTCGCACGCGAGACG
>JALYQB010000734.1 GCA_030856045.1 Actinomycetota bacterium | reverse complement strand
GCTGGACACCCGGGCGCTGCTCGCGCGCGAGGACCTCCGGGCGGGGGAGGAGGCGCTGCGCCGGTGGATGGCCGCGGCCGCGATGGTCGTGCCTGCGGCCGACGGGGGCCGGGTGATCGTCGTCGCGGACTCCTCGCTCGGGCCCGTCCAGGCCCTCGTGCGCTGGGACCCCGCGGGGCACGCCACGGCGGAGCTCGCCGCGCGGGCCGAGCTGGACTTCCCGCCGGTGTCGCGGATGGCCGCGGTGCAGGGGTCCTCGGCGGCGCTCGCGGAGTTCGCCGACACCGTCGACCTCCCCGCCGGGGTGGAGCTGCTCGGCCCCGTGCCGCTCGACGATGGTGACGACGAGCGGGAACGGCTGTTGTTGCGCGTCCCCCGCCGCGACGGGGGAGCCCTCGCGGCCGCGCTGCACGCCGCCCAGGCCGGCCGGTCGGCCCGCAAGGCCACCGACGTGCTGCGAGTACAGCTCGACCCGCTCGTGATCGGCTGACCCCCTCGTGAGTGGCGTTGCGAACCCCGACTCGCAACGCCACTCACGAGGGGCTCGTCCTAGACTGGGTGCGTTCGCTGCGATCTGTCTGCGAGGAGTCCGCGTGCCCGTCCGTCCGCTGCGCCTGTTCGGCGACCCCGTGCTGCGCTCCCGCGCCGACGAGGTCGTCGACTTCGACAAGGAGCTCGCCACCCTCGTGGGTGACCTGTGGGACACCATGACCGAGGAAGGCGGCGTCGGCCTCGCCGCACCGCAGCTCGGCGTGCCGCTGCGGGTGTTCACCTACTGCTGCGACGGCTTCATGGGCCACCTCGTGAACCCCACCTTCGACGTCGTCGGCGACGAGCAGCAGGACGGCCCGGAGGGCTGCCTGTCCATCCCGGGTCTCACCTGGGACTGCCGCCGTTACCTGCACGTCGTCGCGCACGGCTGGAACCTGCACGGCGCCCCTGTCACGATCGAGGGCAGCGAGCGGGTGGCCCGCGCGATCCAGCACGAGACCGACCACCTCGACGGTGTGCTGTTCGTCGACCGGCTGGACCCGGAGACCCGCAAGCAGGCGATGCGGGAGATCCGGCAGGCGGGCTGGTTCGGCGAGGAGGGTTCGACGCAGGCGCAGCCCGTGGTGAAGGTCAGCCCGCATCCCCTGCTCGGCAAGGTCCGCTGAGGAGTGCGGCTGGTCTTCGCGGGTACGCCGGAGGTCGCGCTGCCGTCCCTGCGGGCGGTTCTCGACTCGCGGCACGACGTGGTCGCCGTGCTGACGCGTCCGGACGCCCCCGCGGGCCGCGGCCGGCGGCTCGTGTGCTCCCCGGTCGCCGCGCTGGCCGGCGAGGCGGGCGTGCCGGTGCTGGCGCCGCGCCGCCCGTCGGAACCGGACTTCCTCGCGGAGCTGGCCTCCCTCGCGCCGGACTGCTGCCCCGTTGTCGGCTACGGCGCGCTGCTGCCCCGCGCGGCGCTCGACGTCCCCCCGGCGGGGTGGGTGAATCTGCACTTCTCGCTGCTGCCCGCGTGGCGCGGTGCGGCACCCGTGCAGGCCGCCATCCGGCACGGTGACGAGATCACCGGCGCGTGCACGTTCGCGCTCGCCGACGGCCTCGACACCGGCCCGGTCTACGGCACCCTCACCGAGCCGATCCGGCCCACTGACACCGCGGGGGAGCTCCTCGAGCGGCTCGCCCGGGCCGGCGCGGACCTGCTCGTGTCGACCCTGGACGGCATCGCCGACGGCACGCTCGTCGCGATGCCACAGCCCCCTCACGGCATCTCCCACGCGCCGAAGGTGACGGCGGAGGACGCGCACGTGGACTTCGCCGTGCCCGCGTTCGCCGTCGATCGCCTGGTCCGCTCGGTGACGCCCGACCCCGGCGCGTGGGCGGTCTTCCGCGGCGAGCGCCTCGGCGTCGGCCCGGTGCAGCCGACCGGTCCGGGCGACCTCGCACCAGGGGAGCTGCGGGTGGGCAAGCGCGACGTGCTGGTGGGCACGGCGACGGCCGCGGTCCTGCTCGGCGACGTCCGGCCGCCCGGCAGGCGGGCAATGCCCGCCGCGGACTGGGCGCGCGGCAGTCGCATCGAGCCAGGGGAGCGGCTCGGATGACC
>JALYQB010000730.1 GCA_030856045.1 Actinomycetota bacterium | reverse complement strand
TCGCCGCGGACGCGGATCTGGTGATCGTCACCCCGACCGCGGGCACCAGGTGCGCGGGCCTTCCCGTGGTCGAGGACCCCGACGGCAGCCTCGCCGACACCTACGGCATGCGCTCCCCCGCCGCCGGCGGGCCCCCCGTCGGCTACGCCGTCGTCGACGCCCAGAGCCGGATCCGCTACCGCACCCTCGCCCCCACCGTCACCGCCGAGCTGCCCGAGGTCCGCACGATCCTGGAGGCGCTGTGACCGTGCGAGAAGCGACCCGTGCACTGCGGGTGTGCCTGTGGTGCCTGCTCGTGGTGCTCATGGAGGTCGGGCTCTACCTCTCCTACCGGGGCCACGACGCCCGCTTCCATTGGCTCACCCACTTCTTCGTCGGTGCCGCCACCGCACTGCTGGTGATGTCATTGCTCGCGTGGCGACGTCGCCGCCCCGTTCCCTATCCGCTGGTCTGGCCCGTCGCCGCCCACCTGGTGGCAATGTTCCCCGACTTCCTGTTCACCGCCGGAATCGCCCACTTCTGGTGGATGGATCTGTTCCTCGGCCACATCAGCACCCACTTCGTGCCCGGGCGCAACGTCACCTGGTACCTGGTCTTCCTCGCCGCACTCGGGCTCTACCTCGCCGTGCTGTCCCACCTCCCCGGGCATCGTGCACTTCCGGCGACCAGACCTCACGAGTGGAGGCAGATCACGTGATCGCTGCCGGCCCGGTGGCCGGGGTGCTCGTGTGTGCTCCGATCTGGTGGGCAGTGCGGCACGCCACCGCCCGGGCAGTCCTACGGTGGCGGCCGGGGACCGGTGTGTCGGTCCGGGCGGGTTCGCTCCGGGTGCGCCACCACGGCACCGGTGACCGTGTCGTGCTGCTCCTGCACGGGATGCTCGCCTCCGGACAGTCCTTCGGAGCAGCCTATGACCGGCTGGCCCGGAACGCGACCCTGGTAGTACCCGACCTGCTCGGGTTCGGCGCATCCCGAGCGGACGCCGCTGTACGTCGACGCGGCCGAGGCCGACGCGAGAGTCGCCGGGATGGGCCGCGTCGAGGCCTTCCTCGCGGGCGACGGACCCCTGCCGCGCGCGGTGTGCGACTGGATGTGCGCCCACCGCCGGGCCGCAAGCGCACTGGCGGTGGCCGGTCGACCGTCGTTGCCGGTGCCACTCGCCCGCGCCAGCGTGGAGCACACGTGGCGCAGCTACTCCGCCGCCTACACCGACATCATCCGTTCGTCCGACTGGCAGCGCGCCCTGGCGCAGCTCGCTCGCAGCAACGTCCCGGTCGTGCTCGCGGCCGGTGCCCGTGATCCGGTCCCCGTGCCGGGCAGGGCCGCAGAACTGGCGCGCCGCCATCCCGGGCTTCGCGTGCTGACGCACCCGAGGGGCGATCACGGCCTGCCGCTGACCCACCCAGCCTGGTGTACCGACGTGGTGATTCCCCTGATCCGGTGACCGACACGCTCGGTGGCCGCCGGGCTGGACCCGACCGAGCCGGCCACCGATGTGGGGAAACCGGGACCGCACGCGATCCGTCCCGTGCGCTACGGATGGCGCACTCGCATGTCGCGGGCGGGGCCTCAGTTCAGCCGGACGCGGTGGCGGCTGGGGAGTGCTGACGACGCAGGCTGCGCTCGGTGAGTGCGCCGAAGAGCAATCCGATGGTCGTCCACAGCACGAGATGGATTCCGAGCGAAGCGAGCCGGAAGTCGTAGAGGACCGGGGCGGAGAAGTCGGCCGGCGTCTCGCTCACCGCGGGCATCGCAAAGCCGACCGCGACGATCACGACGACGTAGCCGCCGACCGCGACTTGGGTTGCGTTCCAGGTTCCGAAGCGCGCAACGAGCCACCGACAGAGAGCGGCCGCGCCGGCCGCGACGAGCACCGACGCCAAGACCATGATCCAGAAGAGCGAGGTGCGGTCGTCGATCGTGGTGTCGATGCTCGAAGCCGGCGGGTTGGCGGGGTACTTGAGGAACGGAACCAGGATCACGACGAGGAACACCACGAGTGCAAGTAGCGCGGAGGTCGCCCGCGGTCCAAGACGCCCGATGCGTCCCGAGACGGTGGCGAACACCAGGCTGAAGATGCCCCCGAACGCGACACCGTAGGCGACGATCCCGGTCAGGAGGCCGACGGTGCGCTGCACGTCCCGGCTGACCAGCGCCGCCGCCTCCGCCTCGCCTGCGGCCCGAGCGAGCTGGTCTTCGTACGCGATGGCGCTGTCCACCGGTGGCTCGCCGAACACATACGCGAAGACCGCCCCGAGCAGCCCCGCGAGTGCACCGACCAGCATTCCTCGAATCAGGAGAGTCCTGACCATCGGCGTTGTCCTGCCCGTCCGGTCAGTGGCAGGGGAAGCCGAGGAGGTGGCGTCCGTCATGCACGAACTCGTGCAGCATGCTGCCGGAGATCATCGACGTCGCTCCCTGGTCGGCGCCGACGAAGTACAGCAAGATCAGCATCATGGCGCCGCCGAAGACCGCCCACGGCGCGACCTCCCGCAGCGGGATCTGCAGCGGAGTGGACGGTGCAGGGAGCGGAAGAGCAGCGGCCTCGGCCATGGTGGACCTCCTCGGGCGCACGCGGCCCGTCTCGTGTCGGTGATGTCGATGGTGGTCTGACTCTCGAACCGTCCCTGCGTACAGGGATGATCAGGTCACAGTGGCGCGGCCGTGCCGGAATTGCACCGGCTTCCCATCGTCATCTCAGCTCGTCAAGTGATGAGGTACCTTCCCGCTGGGTCGACGAGGTTGTCAATGGCGACCGGCGACGTCACCGGACGTCTCCGAGCGCGGGGGCCGCTGTGCAGATCACTCGATGAGAACGGCGCTCACGCTGGTGTGCCATGCCTCGACGGAGGCGACCACCGACGCCCGCTTTCCGACCGACGAGCCGCTGGATGAACGCGGCGCGGCCCTGGCGGCCGCCGCGGCGGGCGTGCTCGCGCGGGTCGACGAGGTCTGGTGCGGGCCCGCTCGACGGTGTGTCGAGACTGCCACTGCGATGGGCCGGAGCGCGGTCGTGGAGCCCGCACTGCGCGAGTGTGACTTCAATCGGTGGCGGGGCCGCGCGCTGGCGGACGTGCAGGCGGACGAGCCCGGCGCCCTCACCCGGTGGCTCACCGATCCGGCCGCTGCACCGCACGGCGGCGAGTCGATCGCGGACCTGCTGGCCCGGGTCGGCAGGTGGCTCGACGCGCGGTGCAGTGGACCCGTCCGGGCCGCGGCCGTCACGCATCCTTCCGTCATCCGGGCCGCCATCATCCATGCCATCCATGCCCGGCCGGAGTCGTTCTGGCGCATCGATGTCCCGCCGCTATCGTGCACGGTGCTTCGCGGCCACGAGGGTTCGTGGACGTTGCGGTCGACCGGGGGCGCGCCGTGATCATGGCGCCAGCCAGATCTGCGTCGGTGGCCCGGCGGTTGACCAGCTCAGCCATGACGCCGCGACGCCGGGTCAGTAGCACCAGGGGAACCAACGCAAAGGGGATGCCGAAGGACAGCACGACCTGCGAGAGCACCAACGCCTGGATCGGGTCGACGCCGAGACCGAGCACCACCAGGGCGGGTGTGATGGTGAGCGCGCGGCGCAGCAGCAGCGGGATCCGGCGACGGATGAACCCCTGCATCACGACCTGGCCGGCGTAGGTCCCCACGCCGGACGAGGCGAAACCCGAGGCGAGCAACGCGAGCGCGAACGCGAGCGCGGCAGGTTGATCGAGGACCGTGGCCAGCCCGGCGTGCACGCCCTCGAGGGTGTCGGTGTCCGGCACGTCGGAGCCGAAGAACAGTGTCGCGGCGATGACGAGCATGGACGCGTTGACGAGGCCTGCCAGCCCCATCCCGAGCAGCACGTCCACCTGCTGGTGGCGCAGCACGAACCGCCGGTCGGCTGCGGACTCGACTGGGATCCGGTGCTGGGTGAGCGCGGAGTGGAGGTAGATCACGTGGGGCATCACGGTGGCGCCCAGGATGCCGGTGGCGAGCAGCAGGCTGTCGGAGCCGTCGAACCGCGGGACGAGGCCGGCGACCGCGTCGCCCGTCGCGATGTCGATGCGTAGCGTGGTGACCAGAAAGCCGAGGAGGATGACCGCGAACAGCCCGGTGATGGCCAGTTCAAAGGGCCGGTGGCCGCGACCCTGCAGCGCGAGCAATCCGAAGGCGACCACCCCGGTGATCAGACCGCCGGTGAACAGCGGGATGCCGAAGAGCAGATTCAGTGCGATCGCGCCGCCGATCACCTCGGCCAGGTCGGTGGCGATCGCCACCAGTTCGGCCTGCACCCACATCCCGCGCGACACGGGGCGGGGGAAGTGGTCGCGGCACAGCTCGGCGAGATTGCGCCCGGTGCCCAGACCCGCCTTCGCGGACAGGCTCTGGATCAGCATGGCGAGCAGGTTGGCGCCGAGGATCACCCACAGGAGCAGGTAGCCGAACTGCGCGCCCGCGGAGAAGTTGGTCGCGAAGTTGCCCGGGTCCACGTAGGCGATCGCCGCGACGAAGGCCGGGCCGAGCAACCGCACCCGGCCGAGCCTGGGTCGCGCCCGCAGCTGTTCGATACTCGGTGCAGATCCTTCCTGTGTGGAGCTGCACGGGGGCGTTGTCACACTCACCGCTCGATCCGTCCGTGGACCAGCTGGACCAGCGGATCGCCCAGCGCATGACGCCGCCCGGCGACCTGCACCCACCGTGGCCCGCCGAACGGCTCCTGCTCCTCCACCTCAAGGACCGCGCCGGGGACGATCCCGAGCTCGCCCAGGTGACGCAGGGCAGCGCTGTGTCGGTCGGACACCCGATCCACCCGGAACCGGGATCCTGCGGGTGCTGCGGCGAGAGGGTCGCCCCAGTCCTCGTCGTGCCGACCGCTGCGGGGCGGGATCGGATCCCCGTGCGGGTCCCGCGTCGGATGACCGAGCACGGCGTCGATCCGCTCCTCCAGCCGTTCGCTCAGGACATGCTCGAGCAACTCGGCCTCGGCGTGGACCTCATCCCAGGGAATGTTCAGCACCCGCAGGAGGAATGTCTCCAGCAGCCGGTGCCGCCGGACGACCCGCAGAGCGATCCGCTCGCCCTCCGCAGTGAGCCGCAGCCCGGCACCCTCGGGCCGCTCCAGCAAGTGCTCGCCCACGAGACGCTCGGCCATCGCGGACGCCGAGGGCGACGACACGCCCAACTCTTGAGCGAGCACTCCGGTGGTGACCGCTTCACCAGAGGTCGCCAGACGATAGATCACTTTGAGGTAAGCAGCCGTAATGTAATAACTAATCCGATCGGGTGAATGTTCTGCGAGTTCGGCGTGTCGCTCTGACCGAATTGCGTTGCGCACTAGCGTTGGGTTGTGCGCGACGACGATGAGGCTTTCCAG
>JALYQB010000712.1 GCA_030856045.1 Actinomycetota bacterium | reverse complement strand
GAGCGAGGCCGCGCCGGCGGTGCCCGACGCGCCGGGCCCGCCAGGGTTGATCAGCAGGGACCCGATGCGGGCCCCCGGGTCCCCGGCGGGGCGACGCAGCAGCGCGATGCTCGCGGTCCGCTCGTCCGGCGCGGCGTAGTCGAGGGGGACGTCGACGCGGCCGCACTGCAGGCCGGGCGCTGTGAAGGCCTCCTCGTCCTGCTGGGTGGTGGCGAAGCCCTCGCAGGAACCCCAGGCCACCTCCTGCGTGTAGTAACCGCCCAGGCCGGCCGGGACCGGGCCGGACGAGCTTGGCGTGCCGGGTGACGTCGTCGTGCACCCCGCGAGGGCGAGCAGTGCGACCGCGGCCGCCGAGGTGGTGCGGAGTCGGGTCACTTCCACGATGGTGCCAGGCCACGCCGACGGCGGTACGCGAGGATGGACACATGCCGCAGATCCGTCTCGCCCTGGCCCAGATCGACGCGTGCGTGGGGGACCTGGCGGGCAACGCCGACCTCGCCGCGGACCGGTGCCGGGAGGCCGCCGACGCGGGGGCGCACCTGGTGGTGCTGCCCGAGATGGCACTGACCGGCTACCCGGTGGAGGACCTCGCACTGCGGGAGTCGTTCGCCGTCGCGTCGGTGCAGGCGCTGCACCGGCTGGCGCAGCGGCTGGGCCCCGACAAGCTCGGTGAGCTGGCCGTCGTGATCGGCTACCTCGACCGCGACGACACCGGCCCCCGCAACGGTGCCGCCGTGCTGCACCGAGGGCGGGTGGTGGCGAGGCAGTTCAAGCACCACCTGCCCAACTACGGGGTCTTCGACGAGCAGCGTTACTTCGCAGCCGGCACCACGCTGGACGTGCTGCGGCTGCACGGACTGTCCATCGGCATGGTGATCTGCGAGGACCTCTGGCAGGAGGGCGGGCCGGTCACCGCGCTCGGCGGGGCCGGGGTGGACCTGGTGGTCGCGCCCAACGCCTCGCCCTACGAGCGGAACAAGGACGACACCCGGTTCGCACTGGTCGCCCGACGCGCCGCCGAGGCGGGTGCGCCGCTGGCGTACGCGAACCTCGTCGGCGCGCAGGACGAGCTGGTGTTCGACGGGGACTCCATGGTCGTGACCGCGGACGGCTCGTTGCTGGCGCGGGCGCCGCAGTTCGTCGAACACCTGCTGGTCGTCGACCTGTCGCTGCCGGACCGGCCACGCGCCGCGTCGGGGTGCTCCGCGGGGCTCGACGTGCGGGAGGTGGTGCTCAGCGAGGAGGCGCTGCCCGGCTGGTCGGACACCGTGTCGCCCGCCGTCGCGGAGCCGCTGTCCGACGAGGCCGAGGTGTGGTGGGCGCTGGTCACCGGGCTGCGTGACTACGCTCGTAAGAACGGCTTCCGCTCCGTCGTGCTGGGACTGTCGGGAGGCATCGACTCGGCGGTGTGCGCCGCGCTGGCCGTCGACGCGCTGGGGCCCTCGGCCGTCCACGGCGTGTCGCTGCCATCGTCGTACTCGTCGGAGCACTCGCGCAGCGACGCCGCGGACCTGGCGGAGCGCACCGGGCTGCGGTTCACGGTCGAGCCGATCGCGGGGATGGTGGACGCCTTCGTCGGCCGGCTCGGGCTGACGGGTCTCGCGGAGGAGAACGTGCAGGCCCGCTGCCGCGGCGTGAGCCTCATGGGCCTGTCCAACATGCACGGGCATCTCGTGCTCGCCACCGGCAACAAGTCCGAGCTCGCGGTCGGGTACTCCACGATCTACGGCGACGCGGTCGGCGGGTTCGCCCCGATCAAGGACGTGCCCAAGAGCACCGTCTGGGAGCTGGCCCGATGGCGCAACGCCGAGGCGGACAAGCGCGGCGAGCCGCCCCCGATCCCGCCGAGCTCGATCACCAAGGAACCGTCCGCGGAGCTGCGACCCGGGCAGCTCGACACCGACTCGCTACCCGACTACGCGCTGCTCGACGAGGTGCTCGACGACTACGTCGAGGGTGACGCGGGGTTCACCGACCTCGTCGCCGCGGGGTTCGACGCCGCACTCGTGGAGGACATCGTGCGCAAGGTCGACGCCGCGGAGTACAAGCGCCGCCAGTACCCCCCGGGTACGAAGATCACCCCGAAGGGCTTCGGCCGCGACCGCCGGCTACCCATCACGAGCGCCTGGCGGGAGCGCGCCCCCCACTGACCCGCGTGTCGCGCACTTCGGTAGCGCGTGTCGCGCAGTCCTGTGACGCGCGTCCCACGGTCGTGCGGAGGGGGAGCCGGGGTGCCACGCTGGGGCCATCAGCCATCCGCACGACCCGGGGACCCGCACACACCACCAGGGCCTCGAGGGAGGACGGTCCACGATGACCGCTGCTGCTGTCGAACCCACCCTGTACGGCGGACCGATCGGCGCCGACCGCACCGTGAAGCGCGTGACGATCCATGACCTGATCGCCGCCAAGCAGCGCGGTGAGCGCTGGCCGATGCTCACCGCCTACGACTACTCCACCGCCTCGCTGCTGGACTCCGCGGGGATCCCCGTCCTGCTGATCGGCGACTCCGCGGCGAACGTCGTCTACGGCTACGACACGACTGTCCCGGTGACCGTCGACGAGCTCCTCCCGTTGGTGCGCGGGGTGGTGCGCGGGACACGGCGCGCCCTGGTCGTCGCCGACCTGCCGTTCGGTTCGTTCCAGAGCTCGCCCGTGCAGGCGCTGGAGACGGCGACCCGGTTCCTCAAGGAGTCGGGTGCCCACGCGATCAAGCTCGAGGGTGGCCGCCGCGTCCTTCCCCAGGTCGAGGCACTCGTCGAGGCGGGCATCCCCGTCATGGCGCACCTCGGGCTCACCCCGCAGTCGGTGCACGCGATGGGCGGTTACAAGGTCCAGGGCCGCGGTGAGGAGGGCGAGCGCATCGTCGCCGACGCGAAGGCCCTCGAAGCCGCGGGGGTGTTCGCCATCGTGCTCGAGGTCGTGCCCGCGGAGCTCGCGGCCCGCGTCACGGCGGCGACGGCGGTGCCCACCATCGGCATCGGCGCCGGTCCGTCGTGCGACGCCCAGGTGATGGTGTGGCAGGACATGGCTGCGTTCCGCGCTCCGGGTGGCCGCCCGCCGAAGTTCGTGAAGGCGTACGCCGAGCTGGGTGACGGGCTGCGCGACGCCGCCGCCCGCTTCGCGGCGGAGGTCCGCTCGGGCGCCTACCCGGCGCCCGAGCACACCTACCGCTGAGCCCCGCCGGCGGGCAGCGGTGAGGCGGTCAGCTGCACCGGCAGCAGCGAGCGCGCCGCCACCAGCGACGGGCCGTACCAGGTGAGGTGCCGTCCCGAGACGAGCGCGAACGCCGTGCCGGGGAACTCCTCGGGACCGTCGGTGGCGGTGAACTCGTACGGCTCGTCGGGCAGCACCACCAGGTCGGCCCCGCAGGCGCGCAGCTCGAGCAGCGCAGGACGGGGATACCGGTCCGCGTGGCCGGCGTAGGCGTTGCGCACCCCGAGGTGTCGCAACACGTCCCCGGCGAACGTGTCACGCCCGAGGACGATCCACGGGCGGCGCCACACGGGCACGACCGCCGTCGCCCACACCGGCTCCGGGCCGGTCCATGCCGCAGCCGCCTCGCGGAGCCACGCAGGCTCGTCGAGCCCCAGCCAGTCCACGAGCATCGTCCGCAGCTCGGCCAGCGCCGCGGCCACCGTTCCCGGCGCGGTGACCCGCACGTCGAGCCCTGCCGCGCGCAGCGCCTCGAGGTCCTCCTCGCGGTTCTCCTCGGCGTTCGCGAGCACGAGATCCGGCCGCAGGTCGAGGATGTCGGGTACCCGCGGGTACTTCGTCCCGCCGACGCGGGCGACGTCGAGTGCGCTCGGGTGGGTGCAGTAGTCGGTGGCACCCACCAGCAGTCCGGGCGCGGTCACCGCCACCGCCTCGGTGAGCGAGGGCACGAGGGAGACGACGCGCGAGACTGACGGCACGCCACCGGACGCTACGGGACCGGCGGACACCTGCCGCCAGACCGGTCAGGTGTGCGGCAGCGGCGGTGTCCGCGCGATGGGGTCGAGGCAGGAGACCAGCACCTGCACCGACTCCGGATCGCTCACCGGCGCCCCGTCCCGGCCGGAGTAGACGAGCTCACCGGACCCGTCGATCTCCACGAGGTAACCCGCCTCCGCGAGCTGACCCTCGTCGAGGTCCACGAGGCGCTCGATGCGGCTGGGCACCACGCGGTACACCGGCCACGGCAGGTGCCCGTAGGTTCGGTGCAGCTCGCCGACGAGGTAGGCCATCTGCTGTTGCCACGGCAGCGGCATCGCCTCCGCAAGGGACCGCGGCAGCACCACGTACCTCTCGTCGACCCCGAGCCGTGCCCGGGCGCGCTGGGCCGCGGAGAGCGAGTCGTGCAGCGGCGTCGCCGAGGCCGGCGGCCCGGCCGGGCGCGGGATGGGATCCGACATGTACACCCGTCCACCTCCTGGTCCCCGGGGTTCACCCGGCCTGCTCGTAGCGCGCCACGCGCCACCCGGTCGACGTCGTCACGAGATTCACCCGCACCACCGCTGCCGACGTGGGCACGTCCACCCGCGCGGCGCCGATGCGCGTCGTCACCGTGCGCGGATCCCCGGTCACCTGCGCCACGGGCACGTTCGCCGGGTCCACCGTCAGCAGGGCGGCGACGGCCTCGTCCGTGCTGTACGGCCGCAGCTGCTCGGTCCACTGTTGGGCGGTGATGCCGTCGGGCACGGTGAGGAACGCGCGCACCCAGGAGTCCGCGACCGCGAGCGCCGCGGCAGGCGCGCGGGGTGCGGACCGCGCCGCGGCCGAGTGGCGCGAGGTCGGGTCGAACGGGTTGGCCTCCTGGGACG
>JALYQB010000531.1 GCA_030856045.1 Actinomycetota bacterium | reverse complement strand
CTACCCCAGCTACGGCGACGGCATCTGGACCGCGGCCACGATCCAGTTCCGCACTCAGCTGCGCGCACCGCTCACCCGACGCGCGATCGCCCTGGCGCGAGGCGTGCGGGGCCGCTGGTTCGCTCGCTCCTCGCCATGACCGGACTTACGGCACGCAGTCGCACCCCGCGTCGCTACGCTGGTCCGGTCACGCACCGGCCCCCGTAGCTCAGCCGGATAGAGCAAGCGACTTCTAATCGCTAGGCCGCAGGTTCGAGTCCTGCCGGGGGCACCAAACTAGACGTATTCGAACCTTCGACACCCCGAACAGGTGTCGAGGGCTGGAAGGACAGACCCCCAGCGGCACGTAGTGCTCTGGGGGTCTTGTCGTTGGTGCTGGCCGCTGGCCGTCCGAGGATGAACGCCATCGTGATCTGACCGGCCTCCCGGCTGGCCTGGATGGCTCGTCCAGCGTCAAGGATGTCCTGGTTGAGGAGGGTGTCGAACGGCTCGGCGTACTCGCTGTGCAGGCCGTCGTCGTCGATGTAGAGGTGGGTGAAGAAGGCTTGGTTGAACAGCCTGCGTAGTTGCGGGTCGGCGGCCAGGTACGCGGCGTGGCAGTCGCGGGCGAGATCGAGCGCGGTGGCGAGGTTGGTTTCGATCTCGTCGAACGTGGCTGTGGTGGCGCTGAGCCGTTCCTCGATGGTGGTGAGTTGGCTGGTGAGGCGCTGCTGCTCGCTGGCGATCAGGTCGAGGGGGACCGCGCCGCTGTAGATGGCGTCGATCAGCTTCTGCCGCTGAGTGGTGAGCTTGGCCTTCTCGCTGGACAGTTGCTTGTGCTCGCGCTCGGCGTCGTGGCGGCGGGTGGCCAGTTCGGTGCGCAGTCCTTCTTCCACGGCGTCGCGCAGTGCGGGGTCGAGCTGGATGGTGGCCCAGTGGTCTTCGACCATCGTCTCGATCTTGGCGATGAGCAGGGCTTTGCGGGTGCAGGTGGTGGTCTTGAGGTGCCGGCCGAGGCAGACGAAGTAGGGGTAGACGATGCCGTAGCGGTTCTTGGCGTTGGTGATGATCAACCGGCTGCCGCAGGTGCCGCAGAAGACACTGGATTTGAGATAGTGCGGGTGGTCGCGTTGCCGCTCGCCGACGAGGTTGGCGGCCAGGACGTCCTGGACCCGTTGCCAGGTGATCGGGTCGATCAGCGGCTGGTGGGTGCCCTGGTGGGTCACACCCCGGTAGTCCACACCTCACCTTTGTAGTAGGGGTTGGTCAAGATGGCATGCAGCACGTTCGGTTTCACCGGGCGTGCGGGCAGCTTGGGGGTGCGGCGGGTGGTGAGTCCTCTGGTCTGGAGTTCATTGGCCAGCGACCGCAGGGTCCACTCCCCGGTGGCGAAGACCAGGAACGCCCAGGTGATCAGCTCGGCGCGGTCGGGGTCGATCTCGACGGTGCGCTCTTCGCGTCCATCGGGGGTGCGGTGTCCGATGTTGCGGTAGCCGAGCGGGGCTTTGCCGGGGGTGCCGCCGGTCTTGGCTTTCTGGCTCATGCCCTTGTGGACCTCGGTGGCCAGGTTGCGGGAGTAGAACTCCGCGATGGAGGACATGATGCCGTGCAGCAGCATCCCGGGGGGGGGTTCGTCGATGTTCTCGGTGGCCGAGACCAGGGTCGCCCTGGCCTTCGTGATGGCCAGGGTGATCTCGACGTCGTCGACGCGGTTGCGGGCTAGGCGGTCGACCTTGTGGACCAGGACGTAGTCGGTGGGGTGTTCGGTGAGGTAGCGCAGCATCCGTTGGAGGTCGGGGCGGTCGGCGGACTTGGCGGATTCGCCGGCGTCGATGAACTCGGCCACGATGACCGCGCCGATACTGTCGGCTTTCCGGCGGTTCGCCTCTCGTTGCGCGGGGATGGAGAAGCCTTCGACCTGACCACCTTTCTCGGCTTGCTCCTTGGTCGAGACACGCAGGTACGAGACGGCTGTTCTCATCGCCTCGGGGCTGTCAGTGTTGGTGGTGTTGGTCATCGTGCACCTCCTGTCTTGGCCGTGGGCTGCGACGGTGAATGACGCGGGTCAGCGGGAATGTTCTCATTCGCCCTCTTGTTCTTGGTCGCACTGTCGTGGTCGGATCTGGTTTCTTGAGCGAGCACCTGGGTGGCGAAGTAGTCAGCGAGTGCCTCCCAGTCGGTATTGTCAGGGAGGTTCGGTTGTCGGCGTAGTGGGTGGTCGATGATGTGTTTGAGCTCGTGTAGCACGGTGAATGCTTGGGCTTTCGCTGGGTCAGCTGCCCGGACGTGGATGTGCCAGTGGTCGTGACCCTGGTGGTTAATTCCGTGGGAATCTGAGTACGGGCGGCGTGGCGCAGCCGCTTTGGATCTTGTGTTCCGCATGATCGAGCTGCGGCCTTCCCCTTTGTTGCTTTCTCCTGTTGCGGGCCGCGGACTGGAGGTTTTGATGTCTGTGGTGCCGCGGCCGTGGCCACAGCCCGCGCCGCAGCTCGCCGAGGCTGTCGCGGCGATGTACCGGGGCAAGCGTGAGCGTCCGCTGCCGGTACTGGTACGCGACAAGCTCGGCGAGTGGCTGTCGGATGAGCAGTTCGCGGGTGCCTACGGGGTGCGCGGCAAGCCGGGCTGGCCGCCGTCTCGGCTCGCTCTGGTTACGATCTTCCAGAAGGCGGAGAACCTTACCGACCGTCAGGCCGCCGAGTGCGTCCGCACCCGCATCGACTGGAAATACGCGCTCGGCCTCGATCTGGCCGACCCCGGCTTCGACCACTCGATCTTGAGTGAATTCCGGGCCCGGGTCGCCGCCGGCGGCCTGGATCAGGTGGTGCTGGACACGCTGTTGGAGCGGCTGGCCGCTGACGGGCTGGTGGGCGCGGGCGCAACGATACGCACCGATTCCACCCATGTGATCTCCGCGGTGCGCGACCTGAACCGGCTGGAGCTGGCCGGGGAGTCGGTGCGGGCCTGCCTGGAGCAGCTGGTGGTGGCCGCGCCGCAGCTGGTGGCGCAGCTCCTGGACGACTCGTGGGGCACACGGTATGCCGCACGCGTCGATACCTGGCGGATGCCAGCCGCCACGGCAAGGCGACACGAACTCGCGCTGGCCTACGGTCGTGATGGCCACACCCTGCTCACGGCCGTGTACGCCGCCGCGGCGAGTGACCCTGACCTGGCGTTCCTGGCGCGACTGCGGCAGGTCGAGGTGCTGCGGGTCGTGCTCGTGCAGAACTATCTCACCGTCACCGACGAGCAGGGACGCGAGGTGATCAAAAGGCGGGAGGCGGAGGTGGAGGGTCTCCCGCCGGGCCGATCCCGGATCGCCTCCCCCTACGACACCGATGCCCGGTGGGGCGTCAAGCGCGACACCTTCTGGAACGGCTACAAGGTCCACGTGAGCGAGACCTGCGACACCGCTGGCCCCGCCGATGACAGCGACGGCGATGGTGACAGGGCGACCGCCACGCCGCCGCATCTGATCGTGAACGTGGAGACCACGGACGCGACCGTGCCCGACAACCAGATGACCGAGCCGATCCACGCCCGCCTGGGCCAGCGAGGCCTGCTGCCCGGCGAGCATCTGGTGGATTCGGGCTACCCTTCGGCGGAGCTGTTGGTGTCCGCACAGGCTGACTACGGGATCACGCTGGTCACCCCGATACTGGCCGACACCTCACCGCAGGCCCGGGCGGGCGCGGGGTTCGAGCGCACCGCGTTTGCCATCGACTTCGACGCCCAGCACGCCACCTGCCCGCAAGGCCGCACCAGCAGCTCGTGGAATCCGGTAACCCAACGCGGCACTCCCACCATCGTGATCACATTCTCCAAGACCGACTGCGGTCCGTGCCCAGTCCGCGAGCTGTGCACCACCTCGGCATCGCAGCGCCGCCAGCTCACCGTGCACACCCGGCAGGTCCACCAGGCACAACTCACCGCTCGGGCCGCCGCGGGCACCAAGGACTTCCAGGCCAGATACGCGCTCCGCGCCGGCGTCGAAGGCACCATCCGCCAGGGCGTGGCCATCACCGGGATGCGCCGCGCCCGCTACCGCGGACTGGACAAGACCCGCACGGAACACACCTACGCCGCCGTCGCCCTCAACCTGATCCGGCTCAGCGCATGGTGGAACGGCCATCCACTGGACCGGACCCGCACCAGCCACCTCGCCTGCCTCGAACTCAAACTGGCCTCATGAAACGCGAATAAACCACCAGGGTC
>JALYQB010000222.1 GCA_030856045.1 Actinomycetota bacterium | reverse complement strand
GTGCGTGGTCACGCCGCCCCCTTCCGCCGCTGAAGGCGCCGCCCGGCCCGGGGTCGGGGGCTCACGGGCCGGGCGGCGCCGGAGCTGACTGTCGTCTACAACTGCGACTCCCGCAAGAATCTGGCGAATATTCTTTGCACGGTACCACCCGAACGGGGAAGCTACTCGTGACAGAGCCCACCATCGATGACTGATGTGGCGAGGATCCGCCCCGCAAACCCGGCGAATGAGGAGCACGACGATGAAACTGGCCTTCCTGGGGACCACCAGCGCCTCGACCAGCTGCCCGAACTTGTACGAGACGGACCGTGGGACGTACGTGGTGCAGGGATACAAGATCACCGATCAGGAGGCGCTCGCGGCACTGCACGCCCGCGGCCTGCCGGACACGGAGACCGCCGTGGAGATTCCGAAGGCGCTGCTGGGCTACGCGCCGGGAGGACAGGCGTAGTGGTTCGTCGTCTCGACCGCGCCGGGTTCGAGGAGCTGTTCACCGGATTCTCGACCGCGGCGTTCCGCCTGGAGACACTCCCCGCCTACCAGGAACCCCAGGAACGCGACGCCGTCGAGCGCTTCATGACCGGGCGCCCGCCCGATGACACGTGGATCCAGGGCTACCTGGAGATGGTGCGCACTGCCACGCGGGCGGGTCGCCGGTTCGAGCGGGTGCGTGTGCTGGAGCGTCCACCCACCGACTATCAGCGTTTCGTCATGGACGTCGCGGCGCGCTGCAACATCCCGGCCGGTGAGGACGTCCGGGTCCTGGACAACGATGAGGCAGCGCACCGCGGCCTCCCGATGGGCAGGGATTTCTGGCTGTTCGACGACGAGCGCGTCGTGCTGATGCAGTTCGACGGCGGCACCCTGCAGGGCACCGAGCTGCTGATCGAGCCCTCCTCGGTGGAGCGCTTCGTCGAGCTGCGGCGGCGGGCATGGGAGGCTGCCCGCGCCCCAGGTGGCGCGACAGGACGGTAGACGAGGAGACGGTGACCAGCTTCGAGGCTCGGCGCCAGGCGTTCGGCGAGCGGCTTCGCGTCATGCGCACCCTCGCCGCGGTGTCCGGACGCGACCTTGCCGAGGCGCTGTCCACCAGCCAGTCGAAGATCTCGAAACTCGAGACCGGACGGCAGATCCCGACCGATGACGACGTCACCGCCTGGTGCGAAGCGCTCGACGCACCCGAGGTGGCCGTGGCCGAGCTGCTCGCCGAGCTGGCGGAACTCCGCGTCGAGCAGCTCGATTGGCGCCGCCGGCTCCGCGCCGGTCACCGGGGCCGCCAGGAGCAGATCGGGCACCTCGAGCGCTCCGCGACGACCATCCGCGCCGTGGAGGTCATCGCCGTCCCCGGGCTGCTGCAGACCGCCGACTACGCGCGTAGGATGTTCGCCGCGCAGGCAGAGTTGCTCGACTCCGGCCGTGACCTCGACGACGCCGTGCGGGCTCGCATGGCGCGCCAGCAAGTGTTGTACGAGCCCGGCCACAGCATCGAGATCCTCGTCGCCGAAGCCGGCCTGCGTCACCCCCTCTGCCCGCCTCGGGAGATGGCCGCCCAGGTGGACCGGCTGGCGTCCGTGATCGGCATCCCCGGGCTGCGGTTCGGCGTCCTGCCCCTCGGCCGGCGGTGGCCGTTCGCGGTCATGCACGGCTTCAACCTGCTCGACGACGTCGTGCTCGCGGACACGCTGTCTTCCGAGCTGCGGATCACCGACCCGGAACAGGTCGCCCTCTACCACCGGGTCGTGGACCGCCTGTGGCCCGTCGCGGCCGAGGGCGACCAGGCCCGCGAACTCCTTGGCCGGATCGCTGACGAGCACGCCGAAGGGCCGCGGTAGCAGCGGCGCCGGACGTGCCCGGTCCCCAGCCGACGAGGCAGCGCCCCTGCCCGCTGGTGCGGTAGTCGGGCGGCGGACGCGGCGCAAGTGCCCTCGATCGGCGTCGGCGGTTCTCGCCGCGCTGATTGTGGCTCATCCAGCGCGTGCGGCGTATTCCAGCGGCTTCGACGCCACAAGGCTGTCGTTGTAGACCTTCTCGGCGATGGTGGCCAGCACCCCAACAGACACGTCGCGGATCTCACCGAGCAAGGTGGGAGCCTCCTCGCCGGGCTTGATGAAGTGCAGGAACTGGAGCGGCAAGTTGCCCGACGGTGGCCGGGATGCGTATGAGTTCGCCGATGACGGGAAGTGGTAGGCCACCAGTTCGAGCAGCGGGCGGTCAGCGGACATAGTAGAGCCCTCCGATGGGAAGGCCCGTCGACGAACCGGTGGATCCGTGACCGGGGTCTGGTGGAGGTACTGATGGATCGCGAGCAGCGGTGGACACGGGCCGCGACCGCACCTCGCACGTCGTGCGCAGCGGTGTGCCCGTTCGCTGCAGCCGGCCGGGGGAGGATGGGTCGGTGATGACTGCGCTGGTACCGGCGGGGTTGTTCGGTCTGGGCAC
>JALYQB010000700.1 GCA_030856045.1 Actinomycetota bacterium | reverse complement strand
AGGCGACGGCCTACGGCCGCCCTTGACCCCGGAGCCTCGACGGCCCCCAACCGGCGCACAGCGCGGGCGCACCAGCGCCTGCCCCCACTCGCGCGCGACGCGAACAACACGACCCAACTACAAGATCACACTAAGCGAAGTCTCTACGGTTTCGGGGGATTGCCAGGGTTGGCCTGGGGGTGCAGGGGTTGGCCTGGGGGTGCAGGGGTTGGCCTGGGGGTACCCACCGAGAGTGTGCAGTCACTGCGCCGACCACCAACGCCGCGCTGCGTCCACTCGGACGCCAGGCCGCTCCAGTTGGAGTATCGTTCAATGAGACCCGCCGCGGCCACCGCCCATGCCAGATGACCTCGCGTGGATCCGCCGGGAACAACCGGTTTATGCCACCACCATCGAGCAGAGTCGGCGCCCGTTCTGCGAGACCCACGGCCGTTGGGCTGGTGGAGGGAGACGGATGGTGGTCAAGCAGCCACGCACCCTACAGTTGGCAGAGGACCTGCAGCTGCCGCTCACCGAGACCTTCGCGATCCTGCCCAAGCGAGGTGCTGTCACTCATACCGCCGCCGCGATGGTGGGGGAGCTCGTCGCCGCGGGCCTCAAGGTATGCGTGATCTACCCGGTCGGCATCGTCTGGGGCTGTCGCGCTACCGCCGACGGCGAGGGCCTCGGGCTGCCGGTGGTGATCCTCGGCGACGAGCACGCCGACCTGCCTCTGCCTGTCGATGCGGAGTCTGCGGTGGCCGATCTCGTCGTCTACGAGCGCAACCCCGTGGTGCTCGACCTCTCGGAGCGCCCCAAGCGCGGCCAGCGCCGCCGCGCCGCGGACTTCCTTGAGCGCATCTACCGGCGTAACCGGGACCCGCTGCACCTCGTGATCAAGGACGCGGACCTCCTCGCCCCGCAACGCACCAGCGCGGAGGGCACCCGGCTGCTTGGTGCGTATAAGGACCTGGTGCGCCGCGGCCGTGCCCGCGGTCTGGGTTGCACATCGATAACGCAGCGGCCGACCGTGCTGCACAAGGACATTCTGTCGCAGTCCGAGGTGCTCATTGCGTTGCGGATGACCGGCATCCGCGACGTCGTCGCGATCGATGAGTGGGTGCGTCTGCACGCCGAGGATGATCAGGCCCGCGAGGTGAAGACGAGCCTCGCCGCGCTCCCGGTCGGCGCCGCCTGGGTGTGGTCGCCCGGCTGGCTCGTGCTGCTGCGCCGCGTCCAGATCCGGCGCCGCCGAACGTTCGATTCGTCCGCCACCCCGCGTTCCGGGGAGCGGGTCGCCACGCCCGGGTCCGCGCCGGTCGACCTTGATCAGCTGCGGGGCCGACTGGCTGTCAGCGCCACATGGCAGTACCCCTGTCGCTCCGCCCGGGACCACCGCCGAGCTCGCCCGGTTGCGCGCCGAGCTACGGGCAGCGCTGGACCGACCGGCCCTGGGTCAAGTACGTTGAGGTACTCCTCCCCGGGGCTGGTGAAGCTGATCCGCGGGCCCGCGGATCAGCTTCACACTCTCGGGTGCACGCCCACGCCGACCCGCTGCGCGCGGTGGCCTGCAGTTCACCGTTCAAGCCGATCCCGACTTCGATGTCGCTGCGCCACGCGGGCACCCGCTTGCCGACGTGGTCGAGGCGTTCGGGCAGGCCAGGTGAGGTGTCGTAGGGCGCTCACCTCGGTCGCCGCCGTAGAGGTAAGGGGGCGGCCAGCGGGTTCTTCCCCTCGCGAGCCACGGCCCGACCAGGTCGTCGTGGTGCTCGGCAAGTTGGTCGAACTCGTCGCCACTGAGCGGGTCGAGATCAGTGTGGTCCCGGTTCGGGAGGCTACGCCCCGCCACTCCAGGGATAATGCACGATGTCGCATGGTCGTCGACCGACAACCAGCGTTCGTGGAGGGATGCCTCGTGCCGCCGCAGGTGCCCGCGCTGCACCAAACGATCGTGGTGGTTGATGTCGCCGGCTTCACCGACCCGGCCAGGACCATGATTCACCAGCTCGCCGTACACGAGGGCCTGTATAACGTGTTGCGAGCGGCCTTCGCCGAAGCTGGCGTCGACCTGGGTGCCTGTAGGTGGGAGGACCGCGGCGATGGAGTGATGATTTTGGTGCCGCCAGCGGTGGCCAAGAGCCGGCTGGCCGATCAGCTACCAGGCAGATTGCTTGCGGGGCTGCGCCGGTACAACGCGGTGCACTCGCCCGAGGCGGCGGTCCAGCTCCGGGTCGGGTTGCACGCAGGCGAAGTCCACCAGGACGAGCACGGCGCGGTGAGCCAGGCGGTCAACCTGGCGTTTCGCATCCTTGAGGCACCGGAAGCGAGAGCGGCGTTGAAGTCGTCGCCTGGTATGCTCGCGCTGATCGCCTCCGATGTCTTCTACCATGACGTGATCGTCCACGACCCGGCGGCCGCCCCTGGCTCGTACCGGCAGATCTCTGTGTCGGTCAAGGAAACCTCGACCGTAGCGTGGCTACGTCTGCCCGACAGCGCACCGCCTGCGGAGCGGGAAGCACCTGAATATCAGCGGGTCCGCCAGGAGCCGCGCGTCCTTGACTTGCTGCCTGGGACGGAGTTGCAGCGATTGCGCGAATGGCTGGACGGGATCACCGTCTCGCAACTCCCAACGCTCGTGCATCGAGCCGCAGGCCCCGGTGTGCGCCCCGCGCCGGGGGGCGCAAGCGCCTGGGAAGCATTCTCCTACCTGACGGATTTCAACGCCGGGGCAGACGGGTTCCCGCCCGCGCTGATGTTCGTTGAACTCGTGGCCCGTCAGGTCGGTGGCGAAGTGGGTACCAACCTGACGGCATGGAACGACCATCAGGCGCGTCGTCTTCGGCTCCAACCTGAGCTACTGGCGAGGCGCGCGGAAGGTATCTCACGGGTTTCGACCGACTCCCGGCTGCACCTGGTGATCGTCGTGCAACCCGATGGGATCGACCCCAACAACCGATACCTGCTGTCGTACTGGCGACAGGACGACCCCGCGGAGTGGCCGCCGGCGCACAGTGACACGCGGATGGTCGCCTTTGACGAACTCGAGCGGCGCGTCGACGACTTGGTGGTGAGCGCGGAGCGGGCGTGGTCGGGCCACAGCGGCGCGGTGGCATTGGAGTTCGTGCTGCCTCGCGCCTTGCTGAACCTACCGGTCCATCGCTGGCACAAGGAGCACGATTCGGGAGATCCACGTCCGCTGTGCCTGGACTACCCGATCGTGGTGCGCTCGCTCGAACGCATGAGGTCGCCGCATTGGCACCGCGTGTGGCATCAGCGCTGGCAGATATTGATGAATGATCCGTCCGCGGCACGAGTGCACTACGGGCAGCCGACGGACACCGCGCAACGCCATCGCATCGACGCTGTCCTGAGCGATCCGCGGTGGGTGCTGATGGTGCTCACCGCCTCGCCACCCAGCCAACCGCAGGCGGGCGCGGACGAGCTGGCTGCGGCGTTGCGCTCGGGGCTGCCAGCACTAGTATGGCACCCCCAGGCGTCATCAGACGATCTTCGGGAGATCGTCACCTGGCTCGTGGACGTCGATCGTTTGGGTGATCTACCTGGGCGAGCACAGACCTCGCGTCAGGCTGCCTTACTAGCGTCGGGCGCACCGTTCGATCCGGCTATCGCACGCGATTTGGTGGTATTATGGGACAATCCGCATCGTTTAGTGGTTCTCGATCAACCGCCAGGACAGCCACAGCCAACGGGGGGCATCGCGGATGAGCGTGAACGAGTATCCTGACGAGGTGGCGCCGGATAGGCGTGCACCTCACTTCGACACACCCGAATGGTGGGTCTACCGTGGCACCGGTCGTCCGTTGCAGGACATTCCGCTGACCGGCTTCCTCCCACCCGCGCCGCCGTGGCGGAACTTTCGAGGTGGCCCATTGCCTGTACATGACGCGCCTCCCGAGGACGATGGTGAGGTGGAACGCCGACTCGGCTCGGAGTATCATCTGTCCGAGCGTGACGTGGACCCATATGAAGTGGACATGGTCAACGCCGCGCTGTACCTGCGACGCCCGTTGCTAGTTACGGGACGTCCAGGCACCGGCAAATCGAGCCTGGCCTTTCGGATCGCCAGAGAACTACGGCTGGGTCGGGTCTTGAGGTGGCCGATCACCAGCCATACCACGCTGAAATCGGGTCAGTATGGTTACGACGCTATCGGGCGGGCACAGGCCGCCGGAACAAGGCAAGCCGTGGCCAGGTGGGGCATGGATGTGGGCAGCGGGGCGGTGGACTCGGCCGGGGCTGTCGATCCGGTAGATCCGTTGCAGGAGTCGCCGATAGGCGAGTTCGTGCGGCTCGGCCCGTTGGGGACGGCGTTCCTGCCCAGCAGGCGGCCTCGCGTGCTGCTCATCGACGAGCTGGACAAGAGTGAAGCGGACTTGCCGAACGACTTGTTGAGCATATTCGAGGACGGGGAGTTCACCATCCCGGAGTTGGAGCGGGTGCGCAACCGCTCCTCCGAGGTGTCCGTGTTCACCGACGACCCGGAGGCAACGGCCACCATTGTCGGTGGTCGAGTACGGTGTCACGCGTTCCCGATGATCGTGATCACCAGTAACGGGGAGCGGGACTTTCCTCCTGCATTCCTGCGTCGGTGTCTCCGGCTTGAAACACGGGCACCTAATGCCGAACAGCTCGCCGCGATGGTGGCCTCCCACCTAGTGGCTCAGGATGGTGAGCACAGGCTGCGGCTGGTCCAGGAGTTCGTGGACCGGAGCGCGGCGAGTGGGGGCTTGCCTGCCGACAAGCTGTTGGACGCGGTGTATTTGGCGACCTCGGGGGCGTACCACGAAAACGACGCGTCGTGGCCGCGGCTGGTGGATGCGTTGTGGCGACAGTTGACGTCTGTGGTGCCGTGACGTGGACAGCCAGGCTGATGTTCCGCGGTCGGATCCCGTCCAGCCGGCGGGATCTGAAGCTGTCGGGTCGTCTGCGCGGAGGCAGTCGGGGAGTGCAGGCGCCGCACAACTCGGTGTCGATGACCTCACGTGGTCTGAGGTGGCGGACGCTGTCTGGTTGACTTCGGTCACCCAGGACGCTTGGCGGAGACACACCGGCATCCTTTCGGAAAGTGGACCCGACGACCGCATCAAGCCGAGTGGTCTCCCGACTGATCAACCCGCGAAGCCCGAGCTACCCACCCGGAGCTGGGAAGATGGCCGACGTGCCAACCGCGATACGGTTGATCGCCGTGTCAACGAGGCATGTCCCCTACCAACCGATCTTGGTGGTGTCCCGCTGCCCGCTGCTCTGCCCCTTCCCAGCTCAGCGGACATCGTCCGTGCTCTTCGCCCGCTCAAACGAAAAGTTCTTTCCTGGCATGAGGATGAGGTCGTCCTCGATGAGGACGCCACCGCCGAGCAGGCTGTCCAAGACGGACTATGGTTGCCGGTGACCAAGCCGGGCACGGCGCGGTGGCTCGACCTGACCCTAGTGGTGGATGCGAGCCCGTCGATGGCGTTGTGGCAGTCGACTGTTACCGCGTTCATCTCGCTGTCGCAACGGCTCGGTGCGTTTCGCACGATCCAGCTTCGACTGCTCGATACCCACCATCCGACGGGGGGATCGCCCGCCACACCAGTGTTGCGTGGGGGCACTCCGGCAACCCCGACCCGCAGTCCTGCCGAGCTGCTGGACCCATCCGGTCGGCGGATTGTTCTGGTGTTGACCGACGGCGTAGGCCAGTGCTGGCGACAGGATCTGGTCTCCCCGTTGCTCGCCCAATGGGGCGGGGTGATGCCAGTGGCCGTGGTCCATCTGCTGCCGCAGCGGCTCTGGGAACGTGATGGGGTGGCCCTGCATCGTGCCCGGCTGACCGTGCCCGGTCCGCTAAGCCCCAATCGGCGGTGGGGGCTGGAGTTGTCGGATTCCTGGCTGGATCCCGACCCCGCGGCGGCGGTGCCGGGTGGAGTCGTACCGGTTCCTGTCCTGGAGTTAGAAGCGCGCTGGCTGGGCTGGTGGGCGCGGTTCGTCACCGGCAGCTTCCGCGATCCGGCTGATGCCACAGTGTTGCTGGCTGGCAACCAGGCCCGGGAACCGGCGTCATTCGAGGGTGCGAACCGCCAGTCCGACGACGGCTCTCCCGACGGCAAACCGTCGGCCCACGAGCAGGTGCTGCATTTCCTCAGTGTGGCCTCGCCCGCGGCATTCCGGCTGGCCACGCTGCTGGCCGCCGTGCCGGTCAGCGTGCCGGTGGCCCGACTCGTGCAGGCTGAGCTCGTCCCCGAGTCCGGACCTGATCACTTGGCCGAGGTCTTCACCAGCGGACTATTGCGACCGTCCGACACCGCCGCCGGCGGGCGCGCCTGGGACACGATTACCTTCGACGTCCTCGATGCGGTGCGCGAAGAACTGCTCAGCGGGGCCCGACGCTCGGAGACCGCACACGTCGTGCACCTAGTCACCGAGCGTTTCGGTGACCAGGTCACCGTGCTCCGCCAGTTCCGGGACGCGCTGGACGCTCCAGACAGCACCCCGGACCCTGAACTCACCGCTGACACGGCTCACTACGTCGCGGTCGAGCGCACAGTGATGCGCGCGCTCAGCGGCCCGTACCTGTCCCGCGCCGATCGGCTTCACTCGAGCATGCAGGACCGTTCCGTCACGAGCTCTGCCTTGGCGAGTTCTGCTGGTGCTCCGGAGAGCAACCTCACTGGTGCACAGACGAGCAACACTGACACAATGTCCGCCATGACCGATCGCACGGATCTGGCGAGTGAACTGGCCCGCCCGCTGACGTCTGTCCTCGACTCGCCAGTCAACGATGTCGAGCCACTGGGCGAACCTGCCGCCGTCGACACGTCCACCGCAACGCATCCGGGCCCGCTGACCGGGCCCGCGCCGGTAACCCCCCGCGAGCGGCAAGCGGATGATGTCCCGCCCGTCTGGGGCAATGTGCCGCCGCGCAACCCGAACTTCACCGGACGGGCCGAGCTGCTCGACCGGCTCGGCGAACGCTTGACCGCCGGTGGCGCCACCGCCGTCCTGCCAGCGGCACTGCACGGCATGGGAGGCATCGGCAAGACGCAAATGGCTGTGGAGTACATTTACCGGCACCTGCACGAATACGACGTCATCTGGTGGATCCAAGCTACGCAGCAAGCCCAGGTCCGGGCCGGGCTCACCGAGCTAGCCCAGCGGCTGCGTTTGCCGGGGAGTTCCGAGGCGCACACGGCCGTGCCTGCGGTGCGCGAGGCTCTACGGATCGGTCAGCCCTTCCGCAGATGGCTACTGGTCTTCGACTCCGCGGAAAGCCCGGAGGTGGTGCGCCCGTTCTTCCCGGCCAATGGACCCGGCGAAATCTTGATCACCTCGCGGAACCCAGATTGGGCTGGAATTGCTCGTCCGCTCGAGGTTGCCGTGTTCAAACGGGAGGAGGCCAAAGAACTACTCAGGCGCCGCGGCCCGGATATCGATGATGAGGAAGCCGACCGGCTGGCCGAGGCGTTGGGCGATCTACCTCTTGCTATCGAGCAAGCCGCGGCATGGCGAGCCGAGACTGGTATGCCTGTACGCGAGTATCTACGATTGTTCGACGAAAAGGTAGCGGAGATCCTGGACACCTCAGCGCCCGCCGACTACGAAGTGTCGGTAGCCGCGGCCTGGAATGTCTCGTTCGATGAGCTGCGTACTCGGAATCCAGCCGCGCATGAACTTCTTCAGGTGTGCGCGTTCTTCGCGCCAGAGCCGATCTCTCGGAACCTGTTCGTGGGTATTCGTGGTGTCTCGATTTCCCCGGAACTAGATGCGGCGCTACGAGACCCGATGCAGCTCAGCCGCACTATCCGAGACATCAACCGGTATGGGTTGGCGAAGATCGACCACCGTAACGATACACTGCTGCTGCATCGGCTTGTGCAGTTGGTGCTCAGCAATCGTATGACGCCGCAGCGTTGGGCACAGATGCGCCATGGCGCGCATCTCCTGCTTGCTAACCTCGACCCGAACGATCCGGTCCCGTCGCAACAGTGGCCGCGGTACCAGGACGTGTTGCCGCACGCCTACGCGGCAAAGGTGATCGAATGCGACGACCGCTGGGTACGCCACCTCGTCGTAAACTTGATGAGGTTCCTGTACTACTGGGGTGATCACGAGGAGGCCGCCGGGCTCGCCAGGCAGGCAGTCGACGTATGGACGGAAAAGCTCGGCGAGGCCGATCTGCAGACGCTCCAAGCGGCCAGGAACTTGGGCTTCTATCTCTGGACACTCGGCCGGTATGCCGAGGCGGCGCGGGTCAACCAGCGCACTGTAGAACGACACCGCCAGGTGTCTGGTGAGAACAGCGAGGAGACAACCATCGCAGAACTCGCTGTGGCGACCGACCTTAAAGGTCGGGGTGATTTCATTGCCGCTTTGGATCTGAACGAACAGATCTACCAGAAAGCCAAGGGGTTGTTCGGCGATGATGACCCTACAACCCTGACGACCGCGCATGACCTGGTCGTGAGTCTAGGGCTCGCCGGACAGTACAGTAGAGGACGGGAGTTGGGTGAGGACACTCATCGACGTCGGGCAGACGTGCTCGGCTACGACAACCCGAGCACGATTAGTACCCTCAATGCGTTGATCCTGGCCCGCCGGGAGGCAGGCGATTACGTCTGGGCACGTCTTGAGCAGGAAAAGCTCGCTGAACGATCACGTGAGCTGTTCGGTGCGGATAAGGCCGCCACCCTAAGACGTTTTCACCATCTGTCCGTAGCCAGGCGCAAGGACGGCGACCACCAAAGCGCTCTGGAGTTGTCTGCCCAGGTACTGGAGCGCTTCCGGCTGCGTTACGGGGACAATCATCCGAACGCGATGGCGTGCGCCCTCGCCCAGTCAATCGACCTGAGACACGCTGGCGCGTTTGGGCCAGCACGTAAGCTTGGCGAGCAGACCTTTGACCGGTATCGCCAGAGCCTGGGTGAGAGCCATCCACATACTCTGTCCGCGCTTCTCGACCTGGCGGTGACACTGCGCCTATTCGGCGACGCCGCTGGTGCACAACAGCTCGATGAGCGGTCACTTGAGCAGTTCCGAGCGACGCTCGGTCCAGATCATCCACACGCCATCGTCAGTGCGATCAACCTGGCAAGTGACCTCGCAGCGCAGGGTGAGACCAAGGCAGCCCTGGCACTCAACACCGAGGCGCTGGACCGAGCCAACCGTGTGCTGGGCACTGAGCATCCCACGACGCTTGCGGCCGTCACGAACCTCGTCCTTGATTTGCGCACCGTTGATCGCACGCAGGAGGCGGAGACGAGGTATGCGGAAGTGGTGACCCGCTACCGCCACATGCTGGGCGATGCTCATCCGGCCACCATGGCGGCAGCGAGCGGAGTACGGGCGGATTGTGACATCGACCCACTACCGCTGTGATCGTGACAGCCACATCCACAGACGCACTGGTCAATACATGAACCGGCCGATCCAGGCGGCCAGGTCTTCGGGGGCTGGCACAGTTCGCGTACGGGTCCGAATCGTCCGGTGCACTGCGCGGACCACTTCCGGGTAGCGCAGTAGTGCCCGTGCGGCCGGCTCAACGCCCAACCCCGACAGGGCGAGACCGAGGCCGACCCAGGCAGCCGGGCGGTCCGCATCCATAGCCAATTCGGCGCGATAGCCGCGAGCAGCGTCGGTGAATCGCCCGGTGGCGTATGCGAAGTCGGCCGCTGTCACGCCGGGGACGGTCGACCATGTCCTGAAGAGCACGTTCCGGCCATTCGGGGGGTCAGCGACGCTCAGCCGGATCAGATCAGCTCGGGCGGGCGACCAGGAACCGTCCGGCACAGGCGTGGGCATCCGATCAATGTCCAGTTGTCTAGCCGGACGCGTGCGTCCGGCTAGCCAGGCGTCCGCCAGATCCACCACGGCTTCGAGCGGCGGCCGCAGGTACCGGATCCGCCATCCGGCGTAGTGATCGGCGCCAACTGCCGCGACCAAAGTGCGCAGTTCGGCGGGCACCGGCTGGTTTCGCCAGGGCCCCAGCCGTTCGGTGATGCCGTCCACGAACCGGCGTCCGGCCGGAGTGAGGACCGGATCATCCCGCAGCACACCGAGAACACGCCAGGTCTGCTCGCGCCAGTACACGAACTCGAACGCGACTTTCCGATCCGGTGCCCTTGTGTCAGCGCGTGCGAGTGCTTGCCAGAACGCGGTGACGCCGAAGAAAGCGTACACGCCCTGTAATACGCTGGCGATCGGGCGCGGATCGTCCCGCCACGGTGTGTAGAACCGCTCGCGTGGGTCTTCGTCGTGTAGTCGGGTTAGGTGCAGCAGGCCGCCAAGGCGGATATGTTGGAACTCGTGAATGAGCGTGGCTGCCAAAGAGGTGGCGTCTGGAGGTCGTGCGATGATCGCGCTGCCAAAGGCCTCACCGGTGGAGGCACTCGGCATCCGGAACGGAACCGCCGGACGAGGCACCAGCGAATCGAGGCCCGCTAAAAGGGCATCGGCGATGTCGGGAAGGTGGTTGACGATCAGGCGCCAGGCTTGGTCGAGTAGTACGCGCCATGCGTCCACCTCGGCGGGATCAAGCCGCTGCGGCAGCACGGGTTCGTAGAGACCCCGGTACGGGTCGAGGTCGTCAAGTCGCACCGAGAGCACGCGCTCGCCTGTCCACATCATGAGCCGCTGTACGGCCCACCAACCCGGCGCGTCCGCCGCAAGGTCGGGTGGCAGGCGCACATTCGCGACTTCGTTGCCGACTTCCACCTGACCACGTTCGCTACGTACCTCGGCCACCGACCATGGTGACTCGGCGGTCAACTGAGCCAGGCCCAGGGTAGGCAACATGGCTCCGCCGTTCCAGAGCGGTATATGGGTGTGGAAGTCAAGCCCTGCATGGATCGCCGCCGCGGCGGCCAGCGCGTGCACGTGCCCGACATGCATCCACATCGGGCACACTCCTGTGATCCGGTTACTGAGTAGCCGCATGAGGTAACCGGCCCAGGTACCGGTATAGGGATGGGCAAGCATTAGGTCAAGTGCGCTGGGTACCTTCTCCTGAACACGAGCCAACAGCTCCCATGCCTCATCCGATGGTGGCAGCGGACCAAACAGCTCCGGAATCTTCGTGGTCTCCTCCACCAGCGCCCTCAGCAGGAGTAGCCTCCTGCTCCGCTCCGCACGCCGCAATCGCAGCACCACACCAGATCCTCCCACACCCCGAGCCAAATCATCGAAATCGGCCCAGGATAGGTGGTGGAATGCGAAGCCATCGCCTGCGGTGTGGTCCTCTGTAGGCACGACGTCCCTCTTCGACGGCTAGCGATGCGTAGGTCGACCAGCATGGCTCGAGTAAGGCACACTAGTTGCCGTACAGCGCTGGTCAGTCGATCCGTTCCGAACTGCCCCCCCTGGACACTCGTGGGTGCGCAGTCTGTTGCATCACGTGCCGCAGCACCTGCCCGAACACCGTGTCATCCAGCTCCCGCAGCACCGTCATCGAAACTGTGTCGAGGTCGATCAACTCGGATGCAACGCCCAATTCTTTGTCGGCCGAGAACGAGTTCATGGTGCAGCTTCCCCTTTGCATTGATCAATCCCGCGCTTTCCGACCAAGCGGATTTGGCCTTAGCTACGTTGCCTCCTCCTCGTTCGTCCACTCTTCGGGGCCTTCGGGTGGGGTCATGTAGCGGAGTATGAGTGGGTCAACTCTGACTATACCAGAATTTGATGTAGCGAGTCACGTCCCGTCGGCATGGTGTCCATTCACGGGTGAGCCGTGGTGTCAGGCGGTTGCGGGTGTGGGGAGCCAGGGGTTGCCGGTGAGGGCGTTGTGGATGGCGTCGATGGCGGGGATGTGGTGGCCGCGGGCGCTGGTGAGGTA
>JALYQB010000697.1 GCA_030856045.1 Actinomycetota bacterium | reverse complement strand
CCGCCGATGACGAGTGTGTCCATCCCGGGGTAGCCGATCATCACCCCGGCCACGTCGCTCGGCGCGCCGTCGCCTTCGCAACGGCCACCTTGGAATCCGAGCCGCCGCGTCCCCAGAGCCAGCCGTTGTCGGTGATCCCGGAGGCAGGCGGATGGGTCCAGGCGTTCTCGTCACCGAAGGGCGCGGAGTCCAGGCAGGGTCCAGCACCCAGCGCGGCCCGGGGCGAGCACCGTGGACCTCGGCGGTCAGGCCGACCGCGGCGCCGGTGCCGTCGCGCACGACGTCGGCGGGCAGGTCGTGCTCGCGCATCCAGCGGGACAGCAGGTCGATGATGGGGTCGTAGGGGTCGATGCCGGCGCGGCTGGGGATGCGCGCCAGCGCGCGGGTGAGTTCCAGAACGGATTCGTGGTCTTCCTTGGCCGAGGCCACGATCTGAGCGTGATCGGCACCGGCGTGCCGAGGGTCAGGACTCATGGTCACCCTGCACTCCTACACGCACCACGTCCGCGGGGTCAGGACGATCGTGGTTCCGGCTGCGCCGTTAGGGTCGTCCCGTGAACCCGCTGCGTTCGCTGATCCTCGCCGCGGCAGGCAACGACACCCTGCGGACGGTGCTGACGTCCGCGCCCGGCAGCCGGGACGTGGTGCGCCGGTTCGTCGCCGGGGAGACCACCGACGATGCCGTCGCGGCCGCCCGCGCGCTGGTGGCCGACGGGCTCACCGTGACGCTGGACCACCTCGGGGAGGACGTCACCGATGCCGACGGCGCCGAGGCGACCGTGCAGGCCTACCTCGAGGTGCTGGCCCGGCTGCCCGCCGTGCGCCTCGCCGACCGCGTCGAGGTCAGCGTCAAGCTCTCAGCGACCGGGCAGGACGTCGACGAGGCCCTCGCACTCACCAATGTGTCCCGCATCTGCGCCGCGGCGGAGCAGGCGGGCACGACGGTGACGCTGGATGCGGAGGATCACACGACCACCGACGCCACGCTGCGGGTGCTCGCCGAGCTGCGGCGCACGTGGCCGTCGACCGGCGCGGTGTTGCAGGCCTACCTGCGCCGCACCGAGCAGGACTGCCGCGCGCTCGCCGTCCCCGGGTCGCGGGTTCGGCTGTGCAAGGGTGCCTACGCGGAGCCGGCCGAGGTCGCCTTCCCGGCCGCGCGGGACGTCGCGCGTAGCTTCGTCCGGTGCGCGGACGTCCTGCTCGCCGGGCCGGGCTACCCGATGTTCGCCACCCACGACCCGCGGCTGGTGGGCATCGTCGGCGAGCGGGCCCGGGGGTACGGCCGCGGCCCCGGCACCTTCGAGTACCAGATGCTCTACGGCGTGCGGCCCGTCGAGCAGCGCCGGCTGGTCCGCGAGGGCGCTCAGGTGCGCGTCTATGTGCCCTACGGCTCGGACTGGTATGGCTACCTCATGCGCCGCCTCGCCGAGAGACCGTCCAACACCGCCCTGCTGCTGCGCTCCCTGGTGTCCCAGCGATGATCTTCAGCAAGGCGACCGCCGTCCACCGCGAGGACGCGGCGACCTTCTCCGCCGAGCTCGACCCGGACTGGTCGGTCGGGCGCAGGCTGCACGGCGGCTACCTCCTCGCGACGACGGTCCGTGCCGCCGCCCAGAGCTGCGCGGACGGCACGCCGGACCCGGTCGCGGTGTCCGCGCAGTACTACCGGACGCCGGAGCCGGGCCCGGTGCTCATCCACACCGCGACGGTCAAGCAGGGCCGCACGGTCGCGGTGGTGCGGGCCGTGCTGGAGCAGGACGGACACGCCTGCCTGGAGGCGACGGTCAACGCGGGCAGGTTGGACGACGTCGCGCCGCTCTACACGGAGCCGGTGGGCGCGCCGCCCGCTCCCGGTGACGACGCCGTGGACGTCTCCGCCGTCCCCGGCGGGGAGACCTTCCTTTTGAGCAGGCAGTGCGAGGTGTGGCTCGACCCGGCCGGCGCGGCGTTCCTGTCGGCGTCACGGGGTGAGCCCCGGCTGCAGCTGTGGGTGCGGCCCCGCACGGAGGATCCGGACCTGCTGTTCGCGCTGCTGGCGGGTGACATCTCGATGCCCACGACGTTCAACCTCGGCATGTTCGGGTGGACGCCCACCGTGCAGCTCACCGCGCTGCTGCGGGCCCGCCCGGCGCCGGGGTGGCTCGGCGTCTCCGTCGTGACCCGCTCGGTGCAGGGCGGCTGGTTCGACGAGGACGCCACCGTCACGGACGCCCGCGGGCGCATCGTGTGCCAGGCACGGCAGCTCGCGCTGACCCCGCGCTAGCGGCGTTGTGAGACGCTCCCGGCCATGACCACGATCGCTGTGCTGGGCGCAGGCAAGATCGGCGAGGCGCTGTTGGCCGGGCTGCTCGCGGGCGGGCGCGCCCCCTCGGACCTGCTGTTCACCGAGCGCCACCCCGAGCGGGCGGCGGAGCTGACCGAGCGCTACGGCGTGCGGGCGGTGGACGTGCCCGCCGCGGCGCGCGACGCCGGTGTGCTCGTCGTCGCGGTGAAGCCGCAGGACATCGAGCCGCTGCTGGTCGAGCTCGCGCCCGTCGTCGGCCAGGGCACGCTGGTCATCAGCCTCTGCGCGGGGCTGCCGACCGCGCTCTACGAACGCCGGCTGCCCGACGGCGTGGCCGTGGTGCGCGTGATGCCGAACACGCCGATGCTGATCGGGGAGGCGATGAGCGTGATCTCGCCGGGCAGCCACGCGACCGAGGAGGACCTGGCGCTGGCCGAGGAGCTGCTCGGCACGGTCGGCAAGGTGCTGCGGCTGCCCGAAGCGCAGCAGGACGCCGTCACGGCGCTGTCCGGGTCCGGTCCAGCCTACTTCTTCTACCTCGTCGAGGCGATGATCGACGCGGGCATCATGCTGGGGCTGCCGCGGCCGATCGTCACGGAGCTCATCACGCAGTCGGCCATCGGCGCGTCGCGGATGCTGCGTGACACCGGCGAGCACCCCGTGTCGCTGCGGGAGGCCGTCACCTCGCCGGGCGGCACGACGATCATGGCGATCCGTGAGCTGGAACGCCACGGCGTGCGCGCGGCGCTGCTCGCGGCCATCGAAGCCGCGCGTGACCGATCCGAGGAGCTCGGCCGCATGCACCGCGACTGACCGGGGGGAGGTGGCCGCAGGAGTCACAGCAGCCCCGCTACTCTCCTCGGTACACGAGCACGTCGGCAACTGTTGGGTGGGGAAGCCCCGCGGCACGGCGTGTGGTGAGGACGATGACGTATGCCGATCGACGAGCCAAGAAACGACCCGGCCGGCACCATGCAGTTCCTCACGGTCGCCGAGGTGGCCGCGATGATGCGGGTGTCGAAGATGACGGTGTACCGGCTGGTACACGGAGGTGACCTGCCGGCGGTGCGGGTCGGCCGGTCCTTCCGAGTGCCGGAGAAGGCCGTGCACCGCTATCTGGAGAAGGCCTACTTCGACGCAGGCTGATCGCACCGGTTCCCGGTCCCACGACGGCCTCCCGTACCGTGGGTGGTTGATGGCGCCCGCCGCCTGCGGCGGTCCGTCGGACTCGTGTCAGTCGAAGATCAGCCACTGTCGGCCACCCGGCCGGCCGCCCCCGAGAATCCCGAGGAGGCCGAGCATGGGCTCGGTGATCAAGAAGCGCCGCAAGCGGATGTCCAAGAAGAAGCACCGCAAGCTGCTGCGCAAGACCCGGGTGCAGCGCCGCAAGCTCGGCAAGTGAGGTCGCCCTCCACCGTCCTCGTCACCGGTGTCAGCCGCTTCGTCGGCGGTAACATGGCCGCCCGGCTCGCGGCCGACCCGTCGATCGAGCGCGTCCTCGGCGTCGACACCGTCCCGCCCCGGCGGGACCTGCTGCGGCGGATGGGTCGCGCCGAGTTCGTCCGCGCCGACATCCGCAACCCGCTCATCGCGAAGGTCATCGCCACGGCCAAGGTCGACACCGTGGTGCACGCCGCCGTCAGCGCCGCCTCACGCGGTGCCGGCGGGCACTCCACGATGAAGGAGATGAACGTCATCGGCACGATGCAGCTGCTGGCCGCGTGCCAGAAGTCGGCGTCGGTGTCGCGGTTCGTGGTGAAGTCGACCAGCGCGGTGTACGGGGCCACGCCGCGCGATCCCGCGATGTTCACCGAACGCTCCGAGCCGCGGGCCTTCGGGTCGTCCGGGTACGCCAAGGACGCCGTCGAGATCGAGGGGTACGTACGGGGCTTCGCGCGCCGCCGGGACGACGTGGCCGTCACGGTGCTGCGGTTCAGCAATCTCATCGGGCCGCGGATCGAGACGGTGCTCACGCGGTACTTCGCCCTGCCGGTGGTGCCGACGGTGCTCGGCTACGATGCGCGCGTGCAGTTGCTGCACGAGGAGGACGCCCTTGCGGTGCTCGAGCGCGCGACGAAGGAGCACCTCCCCGGCGTGTTCAACGTCGGCGGTGACGGCGTGCTGCTGCTGTCGCAGGCCGTCCGGCGTGCGGGCCGGATACCCGTACCGGTGCCCGAGCGGGCGGTGTCCACCGTCGCCGCGCTGTTCCGCAGCACCCGCTTCGTCGACTTCTCGCCGGAGCAGACCCGGTTCCTGTCCTTCGGCAGGGTGCTCGACACGACCGCGCTGCGCACCGAGTTCGGCTTCACCCCCCGCTGGACCACCGCGCAGGCCTTCGACGACTACGTCCGCGGCCGCGGTCTGCGTCCCACGATCGATCCCGGCCTGGTGGCCGCTGCCGAGCGAGGGATTCTCGGCTTGGCTGCCCGATTGCGCTGAGAAACCAGGATGACCATGTCCGGAGCCCGCGTGATCCCGCTGCACCCACCCGAGAGCACCACGGCCGCTCCCCCTGCTACCCCGCCCGCGGAGGCCGACGCACCGGACGCCGAGCCCGCCCCCGATCTCCCGCCGGCCGAGTGGCAGGCCCAGCTCGCCGACGTGCTCGCGTTCGTGCGCCGCCGCGTATCGGGTGACTACGAGGTGGACGACTTCGGGTTCGACGTCGAGCTCACCGACCACGTGCTGGTGCCCCTGCTGCGGCCGCTGTACGAGAAGTGGTTCCGGGTCGAGACCATCGGCATGCACAACGTGCCCGCCACCGGCGGTGCGCTCATCGTCGCGAACCACTCGGGCACGCTGCCGATGGACGCGCTGATGACCGCAGTGGCGCTGCGGGACGTCCACCCCGCCGGGCGACACCTGCGGATGCTCGGCGCGGACCTGCTGTTCTCGACACCGCTGCTGGGCTCGCTGGCGCGCAAGTCCGGTCAGACGCTGGCCTGTAACTCCGACGCCGAGCGCCTGCTCACGTCGGGCGAGCTCGCGGGGGTGTGGCCCGAGGGCTTCAAGGGGGTCGGCAAGCTCTACCGGGACCGCTACAAGCTGCAGCGCTTCGGCCGGGGTGGGTTCGTCTCGGCCGCGCTGTGCACCGGGACGCCGATCATCCCGTGCTCGATCGTCGGGGCTGAGGAGATCTACCCGATGATCGGAGACCTCAAACCGTTGGCGCGTCTCTTCGGGCTGCCGTACTTCCCGGTCACGCCGCTGTTCCCGCTGCTCGGTCCCCTCGGCGCGGTGCCGCTGCCGTCGAAGTGGTACATCGAGTTCGGCGAGCCCATTGCCACCGACGCGCACGACCCCACCGCAGCCGACGACCCCATGCTGGTCTTCAACCTCACCGACCAGGTGCGCGAGACGATCCAGCAGACGCTGTACCGGCTGCTCACCCAGCGCCGGAACCCGTTCCTGGGCTGACCCCCGCGCGTGTCGCGCACTTTGGTGGCGCGTGTCCGCGGATCCGGTGGCGCGTGTCGCGCACTTTGGTAGTGCATGTCGGCCCGTCCGGTGGCGCGTGTCCGCGGATCCAGGGCTGCTGGGCGCTGCGGAGAGGGACCACCGGACCGGCCGACACGGGCGACCGGACCGGCCGACACGGGCGACCGGACTGGCCGACACGCGCGACCGAAGTGGCTGACACGCGCAACCGAAGTGGCCGACACGGGCGACCGGACTGGCCGACACGCGCAACCGGACTGGCCGACACGGGCGACCGAAGTGGCCAACACGCACAACCGAAGTGGCCGACACGGGCGACCGGACTGGCTGACACGCGGGGTGGGTCAGGCTTGGTCGCGGCGGCGGTAGGCGAGGCCCACGGCGACGGCACCGGCGACGACACCGGCACCCAGCACCGAGGGCACCCCGATGCGGGCGGCCTTACGGCCGGTGCGGAAGTCGCGGATCTCCCAGCCGCGGGCGCGGGCGATGTCCCGGAGGCCGGCGTCGGGGTTGATCGCGACCGCGGTGCCGACGGCCGACAGCATCGGCACGTCGTTGGCCGAGTCCGAGTACGCCGTGCACCGCCACAGGTCGAGTCCCTCTCTGACTGCCAGCGCCCGCACGGCCTGCACCTTGGCCTCGCCGTGCAGGATGTCTCCCACCAGCCGACCCGTGTAGACGCCGTCGACGTTCTCGGCCACCGTGCCGAGCGCGCCGGTGAGGCCGAGCCGACGGGCGATGATGTTCGCGAGCTCCACCGGCGTCGCCGTGACCAGCCACACCCGCTGACCGGCGTCGAGGTGCATGTGCGCCAGCGCGCGTGTCCCGGACCAGATCCGGTCGACCATCAGCTCGTCGTAGATGTCCTCACCGAGCTCGACGATCTCCGAGATCGGCCGGCCCGCCACGAAGGACAGCGCCTGCGCGCGGGTCGCCTGGAGCGCCTCGGGAGACGGCTCCCGCCCGCCGACCCGGAACCGCAGCTGCCGCCAGATGAACGTGGCCAGGTCACCGGTGTTGATGAACTTGCGTGCCGCCAACCCGCGGGCGAAGTGGAAGATCGACGCCCCCATCATCATGGTGTTGTCGACGTCGAAGAAGGCTGCCGCGGTGAGGTCGGGCGGGACGGTGAGCGCCGCCTCCACGTCGGTGACCCCGGCCCCCGTGAGCGCGGCTTCGGCCGAGGCCTCTCCAGCGAGCGTCGCCCGAGCAGCCTTTTCCGCGCGGGTCTCGCGCTGCCGCCGTCGCACTGGTCGCAGCCTCCGCCGACTCGAGGACCGGGCCCGCACCGCGGTCGGGCGGAGCGGACCCGGGTCCAGCGTAGCGATCTCTACCTGGCCGCCGGGGGCGTCCCAGCCGACGGCCAGGAGACCTTCAGCCGAGTCCCGGCGCCGCCGGGCCCGGTGGCCCCCCCGGGACCAGGCCGGGCAGCTGATTGTCCGGTTTCTCCTCGAGGTCGGGCAGCGGAAGGGGGAGTGGGAGCGGGAGCGGCAACAGGAGCGGTTCGTCGCTACCCGGGTTCGCCGCGTCATCCTCGCGGTCTGGCGGGGAGAGCACGTCGCTCAGCCGCGGCCGGTCGGGGTCGCCCAGTGCCGGGAGAGGCAGCGGTGCGCCGGGGACCGGAGCACCCGGAACGGCGGGGACACCCGGAACCGGCACCCACGGGATCTGCCCGTCCTGCGACAGCGGCGCGGCCGAAGCGCCGTCGTCGAGCGCCGAGCGGACGCACGGTCCCTCGGCGGGCAGCGGTCCGAGGTCGTCAGTCTCGCCGGAGACCACGGTTGCGCACTGCGACCGGGCCTCGAGGCCCGCCACGCGGTCTTCCAACCGGGTCAGCAGGTCGAGCGAGCTGGCGAGGCGGGACCCGGCGTCGGCGGGCAGCACTGCGCGGAGCGAGTCGAGCCGGGCGCGCTGCTGCTCGATCCAGCCGAGCAGCGAGGCGAGCACGTCGCGATCACCGGCCGCCGCGACACCCGTCAGCATCCGGGCACCGGCGGCGGCGTCGGCGTCGAAGTCGCCGAGCACCCCGACCAAGCGGGTGATCCCGGACTGCGCGCCGAGGTCGTCGGCCGCGAGGACCTCGATCTCGTCGAGCCGCGCGGTGGCGAACTCCAGGTGCTTGAACGCACGGGACTCGTCGCCGAACGTCAGCCCGAGCTCGGCGGACTCCGCGCTGCGCTTGAAGCTGTAGAGCGTGTCACCGGGGAGCGCGTCACGGGAGAGCAGCAGGCTCATCCCGGACAGCGACATGAGCAGGCACAGCGTGGCGGCCGCGGCGACGAC
>JALYQB010000675.1 GCA_030856045.1 Actinomycetota bacterium | reverse complement strand
ACTGACGTCAGTAGCCGCGCCACTCCGCCGTGGACAGGCGCACGACGCGGGGATCGTCGAGCGTCGAGGGGCTCGACGGCATGGGGATGCGGTCCGCGGGGAAGACCGCGGCGGCGCGGAGCACGTCGGGGGTGAGGAACCGCAACGGCTGCGGCGGGGCCACCCGCAGCGCCGGAGCCGGCCCCACGGCTGCCAGCAGGAAGCCCCAGTCCCCGAAGCTCGGCACGTCCACGTGGTAGGGCACCGCGCCCAGGCCCGCCGACCGCACCGTGGCGAGGATGCAGGAGAACGTCCGCGGCGCGAAGTACGGCGATCCCGCCTGCACGGCCATCCGACCGCCGGGGGCGAGCACCCCACGCGCCAGCGCATAGAACTCGGTCGAATACAGCTTCGCGGTCGCGACGGCGTCGGGATCGGGCATGTCCACGACGATCACGTCGAACGTCCCCGCAGCCTCCCTGAGCCACCGGAACGCGTCCGCGGTGACCACCCGGACGCGCGGATCGTCGAGTGAGCCGCGGTGCAGCGTCGCGAGGTCGGACCGCGCGAGGGCCACCACGGCGGGATCGAGCTCGACGAGCACCGCCTGGCGGACGTCGGGGTAGCGCAGCACCTCCCGCAGCGCAAGGCCGTCACCGCCGCCGAGCACCAGTACCCGCCCGTGCGGCCCGGCCATCGCGGGGTGCACCAGCGCCTCGTGGTAGCGGTACTCGTCGCGCGAGGAGAACTGCAGGTCCCCGTTGAGGAACAGCCGGGTGTCCGCGGGACCCGTGGTGAACGGCGCCGAGCGCGTGAGGACGACCTCCTGGTACGCGCTGGTCTCGGCGTGCACCACCGGGTCTGCGTACAGCTGCGTGCGCGCCGCCCGTTGGAACGTTCCACTCGCGGCGAGCGCGACGATGAGCACCACGAGCACCGCGACGGTGCTCACGCCCACCGCAGCCCGTTCGCGCCGCGGCAGCGACCGACCGAACAGTCCGAGGACGACGACGGCACCTGCTACCGCGTTGACCATCCCCACCACCAGCGCCCCGCGGGTGAGCCCCAGTGCGGGCAGCAGCAGGAACGGGAACGCCAGGCCGCCGACGAGGGCGCCGACGTAGTCCGCGGCGAACAGGTCGGCCGCGGCGGAGCCCGCGTCCTGGCGGCGGATCCGCTGCAGCAGCGTCATCAGCAGCGGAATCTCCGCCCCGATGAGGGTGCCCACGGTCAGCGCGATCGCGATCAGCGCGGGCCAGTACAGGTCCCACCACGCGAACGCGGCGTGCAGCCCCAGCACGGAGAGCCCACCGGCGAGCGCGAGCACCGCCTCGACGCCCGCGAACGACACCGCCGCCCGGCGCTGCAGCGGCTTCGCCGCGAGGGACCCCATCCCCATCGCGAACACCACCACCGCCAGCACCACGGACGTCTGCGTCACCGAGTCGCCGAGCAGATATGACCCCTGCGCGATGAGCGCGAGCTCATAGACCAGGCCGCACGCCGCGCACACGAACGTCGCGAACAGCAGCCCCGCCCGGGCGGCGCGCGACCGGGCGGGTGCACCGGGTGGGGCCGGCGCCGTCACGGGACCGGGCTCACAGGATCGCGGCGGCCACGATCGCCGCGATCGACAGGTGTGACGCGCTGCTCACCCACGCCGCTGGGTGGGGCGTGTCGTCCACGAGGATCGCGCCGAGTCTGCCCGGGGTGACGGCGTCGAGCACGAGGAACGACAGCCCCATCAGCACGAGCCCGAGCACGCCGTAGGCGAGTGCCGACAGCAGCCCGGGGACGAACGCGTCGGCGCTGGCGCGGATGGCCGCGACGACCACGATGCCCACGCCGAGCAGGTTGCTCGCCAGCAGCAGCGACGCGTTGCGATTGCGGTGCAGCCAGATCTGCTCACGCAGGTTGCCGGGGGTCAGCACGTCGATCAGGACGAACCCGAGCGCCATGAGCACCAGCCCGACGACACCGTAGGAAGCGGCGATCCCCACTTCGGCGGGGATCGAGGTCGAGGTCAGCATGGGTCGGTGTCCTCTCGGCGGTGCGGTGGGTGGGGCGGGTCAGGTGGTGGGGTGGTGGGGGCGCGGCGCGCGGTCATCAGGGCGTGGGCCCCGAAGGCGGTTCCGCCGATCAGCAGCACCGCGCCCAGCGCGAGCAGGCCGCCCGCGCGCCGGAGGTAGTCGGACCCGGGGTCGTCGGACAGGGTGCCTGCCCCCGGCGCGGCGCGGGGCTCCGGCTCGGCGACGAGCGGTGGGGCGATACCCGCTTCGGCGGCGAGCTGGGGCAGCGCCGTCACGGCCCGCGCGACCGCGGCGTCGACCTCGTCGCCCACCAGGTCACCCGAGTCGAACAGGCCGAGGCCGGCCAGGTCGTCTGTGGTCGGCCCGGCGGGTGTGCTGATGACCTCGAAGGCCGCGGCGTCGGACGACTCACTGGCAGCGCTGGTGTAGGTGATCCTCGCGACGAACTCCACGAGCGTCGAGCAGGCCCGCGCGGGCGGGGCCTGCAGCGACACCCCGGCGCCGAAGCTGGAGCCGGTGCTCACGCCGGTCTCGACCCCCGCGGCGTCGTCGATGCGGACCGTCCAGCCGTAGCAGACGTCCTGCGCCTCGGTGGCTTCGGCGAGCTCCGCGGCGAGCTCCGCCGCGTCGGCCGGGTCGAACACCACGTCCGCGGCCGCCGCCGGTGCGGTCAGCAGGAGCAGCGCGGTAATCACCGCGAGGACCCTCACTTGCCCGACCCCGGACCGCCGCCGCGGAAGCCCTCGCCGGGCCCGCGGAACGTGCCCCAGAACCCGCCGATGATCGGGAACCACCGCGCGTAACCCCGGTCCTCGTCGTCGAGGTAGATCCGCGAGCCGCCGCCGTTCGCCGTGACGACCACGATGTCGTCGGAGTAGCGCAGGTAGTAGCCGGTGGGCTGCACGAGCGTGTCGGCGGGACGGTGCCGGGAGCGGATGTCGTCGGAGACCGTGCGCGGCGAGCCCGTCGCGCGGTACTGCACGGAGTCGCCGTTGCGGGCGACCTGCTGGTAGTTCTCCGCGAGGTAGGCGCGGACCCCGCCGGTGCGCGTCAGGGCCACGACGAGCGCCACGACACCCACGAGGGCGATCGCCCCGGCGATCAGCAGCTTCGCCCGCGGGGTCATCGCACCGCCACCACCGTGCGCGTCTCGACCAGCTCCCCCGCCTGCGGGTAGGCGTGCCAGGTGCGCCAACCGGTGCCCTCGTCGTCGACCAGCAGCGCGGTCACGGCCAGCGGCGAGCCGGGGAACGCCCCGAGCAGCGCCCGCGGGTGATTCCCGCACCGGCGGTGCAGCGCGGCGACCCGCTCCGCGAGCTCGGCGGTGGTGAGCCGGGCGCAGCGCGCCGAGAACCGGGCCACCAGGTCGCCTGCCCGGATCTCGGTCCGCGCCGGGAGCTCGCCGCCGCGATCGGGCAGGCACGCCACGGTCTCGCACCACGACCGCCCGCCGACGTCGAGCACGACCTGGTGTGACGCGCCGAGCACCCGTAGCTCCACGCCGGGCTCCACCCTCAGCGTGCCCAGTGCGGGCAGCCGGTCCAGGCCGTGCGCGAGGCTCAGGTCGGCCGCTCGGGAGTCCGCGAACGGCGCCGCGATGAGCGCCCTCACTCCCGGGTGCTGCCGGCCGGGTAGACGCGCAGCGCGGAGAGCACCACCGCCTCGCCCGTCCCGGCCTCCCACGGGCCGCCGTCGAAGCGCTCGAAACTCAGCGAGCGGTCCCCGTCGCCGGTGTAGTCGACGTACTCGACGGTCCCCTGCTCGGCGACCGACGTGGTGCCCTCGGAGCGGTAGCGGGCCGTGCCGCGTTCGTCGAGGCGGTAGCTGACGCCGTCCACCTCCATCCGCTTCGTACCGGGCTCGCCGGGGACCTCCCGCTCGTTCCACAGCACGACCTCGACGTCGGGATCGGCCTCGACGGAGATCCAGCAGCGTGCGCCGCGGGCGTCGTCGAGGAAGTGCTCGTCCCAGCTGAAGCCACCCTCGGTGAGGCGCAGCGAGCCGCGGACGAAGTACAGCGTGCCGCGGTAGTCGACCATGTCGCCCGCACGCAGCGTCCGCACGTCGGTGACGCCCTCGTGGCCGGCGAGCGGGTCCTGCGGTGTGTCTCGCGTGCGGGAGGGCGCGGGCCGTGACCGCCGGATCGCGACCACCACCACGACGGCCAGCAGCGCCAGCACCGCGATCAACACCACGGCCAGCAGACCGTCCATGCGCACGCCCCTCTCTTACGACCCGGCGGGCCGAGCATAGGGTCTCCGCCCGCCGCGGGCTCAGGGCGTGATGATCCGCACCCGGGTGCCGGGCTGGACCTCGCCGCCCGCGAGCGGGAACTGGGCGATGACCCGACTGGAGCCGTCGCCGAAGAACTGCTGCACGTCCGGTTCCAGGCCGGCGTCGGACAGGGCGCTGCTCGCCTCGTCCGCGGTCATCCCGGTCACGCCGGGCACCACGACGTCCGCGGTCAGCTCGACGGTGAGGCGGCCACGGCGCGGGTCGATGAGCGAGCCGGGCCGCGGGTCGACCGCCGCGACGAC